>CAYGKX010000393.1:0-2744 GCA_964350225.1 uncultured Rhodospirillaceae bacterium
CGCGGCCGACCACGTCAAGGAAATCCATATCCTTTCCGAACAGAACCCCATCGCCCAGCTGCTGACCTGGCATCTCGGCCCGCGGTCGGGCGTGGCGAAGGTGGCTACGAACATCCGCCTTGCAGCGTCCCAGCAGGTCATGGCGCTGGCCCGGATGAGCGACGGCACGTTCTGGGCGGATCGCAAGACGGTCATCGTAACGATCGCCGCCTGCATCGACGGCGGATAGGAGGCGAAGATGGCACTTCCGGCAGCCCGCGTGTCCTTCCCGACGACGGCGAAGAAGGGCGACATCGTCGAGATCAAGGCGCTGATGCGCCATCCGATGGAGACCGGCTACCGGGTCGATTCCGTTGGCAAGTCGATCCCGCGCCACATCGTCGATCTCTTTGTCGTCACCTATTCCGGCG
The DNA here is from genome assembly GCA_964350225.1 of uncultured Rhodospirillaceae bacterium. Lineage (GTDB taxonomy): Bacteria > Pseudomonadota > Alphaproteobacteria > Bin65 > Bin65 > CAYGKX01. The sequence goes on from CAYGKX010000393.1 coordinate 411, forward strand.
TCGAGGTCTTCCGCATGGACCTGACCCAGGGCGTGGCGGCGAATCCTTTCATCGCGTTCACGACTGTGGCAACCGAGACCGGCGACCTGGTCTTCGCGTGGCGGGACAATATGGGCCGGGTCGTGACGGTACGCAGGAAACTGACGGTCACGGAGTGAGCCGAAGATGAACCGGACTCGGTTCCAGCGGCCCATCGTTCCCCCGGTCCTTCGGCTTCTACCGCTCCTGCCGGTTGCCCTGCTGCTGGGCGGTCAGGCGCCGCCGAAGAAGCCGCTGCCCAGCGGGACGGAACTTTTGAGCGAGACGCTGAAGGCGCAGCAGCAGGACGAGGCGCGCAATCCAGGGATGCTCTGGGTCGGGGAGGGCGCCCGGCTCTGGAACCAGCCGCAGGGTGCGGCCGGCAAGGCCTGCGCGTCCTGCCACGGCGCGGCGAAGACGAGCATGCGGGGCGTGGCGACGCGCTATCCAGCGGTCGACTCCAGGACCGGCGATCTCCTGAATCTCGAGGGGCGGATCAACCGTTGCCGCACCGCACACCAGAAAGCGGCGCCCCTCGCCTACGAATCCGACGAACTCCTCGGCCTGACCGCCTTCGTCGCGCGCCAGTCCCTCGGCATGAAGATGAAAGTCGACGTCGGCGGGGCGGCGGCGCCGTTCTATCGGGCGGGCAAGGCCTTTTTCAACCGGCGCCAGGGACAGCTCAACCTGTCCTGCGCCCAATGCCATGTGGACAAGGCGGGTCGCCGGCTGCGGGGCGACATCATCAGCCACGCGGTGCCCACCGGATACCCGACCTATCGGCTGGAATGGCAGACCCTCGGGTCGCTCCACCGGCGCCTCAGGTCCTGTTCCTTCGGCGTCCGGGCTGTGCGTTTCGCCCCCGGGTCGCCCGAATACCTGGCTCTCGAACTGTATCTCGCAAAGCGTGCGGAAGGCGTGCCGATCGAAACACCGGCCGTACGGAAATAGGGAGGACAACAATGCTGACGCGACGGCATTTTCTTTCCATGGGCGCGGTCGCGGGCGCCACGGCGGCCGGCGGCCTCGTCCGACCGGCGCTCGCGCAGGCCAAGCCGAAGGTGGTCATGGTCGGCGGCGGCGCCGGCGGCGCGTCCGTCGTGCGCAGCCTCGTCGCCGCGACCGGTGGCGCGCTCGACATCGTGCTGGTGGAACCGCAGGCGACCTATACGACCTGCTTCTATTCTAATCTCTTCCTGGGCGGTTTCCGGTCGCTCGCCTCCCTCCAGTACGGCTATGGCGCCATCGCGAAGCTGCCCGGCGTGCGGGTCGTGGCCGACCGGGCGACACGGGTCGACCGCGACCGCAAGCAGGTGACGCTCGCCAGCGGCGGGACGCTGCCCTACGACCGCCTCGTCCTCGCTCCGGGCATCGCCCTCGACTACGCCTCCGTCCCGGGCTGGTCGAAGGCGGCGGAAGAGAAGATGCCCCATGCCTGGGTTGCCGGGCCTCAGACGGCGCTTCTCAGGCGCCAGATCGATGCGGTGCCCGATGGCGGCCTGGTCGTCATGATCGCGCCGCCCAATCCCTATCGCTGCCCGCCGGGACCTTATGAACGCGTGTCTATGATCGCATATGCACTTAAGGCGGCGGGAAAGAGCAAGGCGCGGATCGTGATCCTCGATCCCAAGCCGAAATTCTCCAAGCAGCCACTCTTTCAGCAGGGGTGGGAGCGGCATTATCCCGGCATGATCGAGTGGATGTCCCCAAACATCCATGCCGGTATCAAGCGGGTCGACCCGAAGACGATGACGGTCGAGACCGGGTTCGAGACCTACCGGAGCGCAGCGCTCGTCAATGTCATCCCGCGCCAGACGGCGGGCCGGATTGCGGTCGACGCGGGTCTCGCGAATGCATCCGGTTACTGCGCCATTGATCCTTTCACCATGAAGTCGCGGGTCGATCCGGGTGTCTTCGTGCTTGGAGACTCGTCGCTCGCGGGCGACATGCCGAAATCCGCCTTTGCCGCCAACAGCCAGGCGCAGATCGTGGCCCAGATCGTCGCGAAGGAACTGCTCGACAAGACGCCCGGGACGATCGTCTACCACAACCGGTGCTGGAGCCTGATCGACCGCGACGACAGCGTCGTCGTCGGCGGCACCTACCGCCCGACCGCGGAAAAGATCCGCCAGGTCGAGAGCGATATCTCGGGGCTGAAGGACTCTCGAGAGGATCGCCGGACGAATTACCAGGATTCGGCCAGCTGGTACGCGGGCCTGACCGCCGCACTTTACGGATAGCCGACGCGCCCTTCGGAAATTGAGTATGCACTTTCTGCGCGCTGGCGATGAACATTTTCCCGCGCCTCGCTCCGCC
>CAYGKX010000393.1:2754-4250 GCA_964350225.1 uncultured Rhodospirillaceae bacterium
ATGATTGCGCACCATAATCGGGCGCCATGATCGGGCGGCTGGCGTGCATCTAGGGGCGGTTCGGGATGACGGATCAGGCGGATTCTCCCTATCGGTGGGTGGTCGCGGGGGCGGCGGCGATCATTCTCGCACTGTCGATGGGCCTTCTTATCAACGGGCTGACCGTGTTCTTCGTGCCGCTCGAGAAGGAGTTCGGCTGGCGGCGCGGCGATATCGCGCTGATCAATACAGCCGGGCTGATCGGCCTGGCCGTCGGCGGAATCGTCATGGGCCGGCTGGCCGACCGTTTCGGCACGCGCAGGATCTGCATCTTCGGATCGGCGGTACTCGCGGCCTGCATCCTCGCGTCCGCCTATGCCGATCGGCTGTGGCAGTTCTACGCGCTCTATCTCGTCACCGGCGCGATGGGCGGGGCGGCTTTCTTCGCGCCGCTCGTGGCCCTGGTCGGTAACTGGTTCACGGCCGGCGCGGGACTGGCGCTCGGCATCGTTTCCGGCGGGCAGGCCTTCGGACAGGGGGGCATTCCGCTCGTCGCCGCCCTCCTGATCTCCGAATTCGAATGGCGCGGTGCTCTGATCCGCCTCGGCATCGCGATTCTCGTGATCGTCGTCCCGCTGACCTTCCTGATGCGCAATGCGCCGCGGCGCGAGGGCGGCAGCCAGGCCATCGCGGACGAGCCGCCGGTCGGCGGGCTGCCGCATAATGTTGTCGTGGCGACGATGAGCATTGCGGTCATCGGGTGCTGTACCCTGATGGCCGTGCCGCTCATGCATCTCGTCCCCCTGATGCAGGGGGAGGGGATCGGTGCGGCGGACGCGGGGGGCGTGATGCTGGTCATGCTCGCGGTCGGTGTCGTCGGTCGGGTGCTCTTCGGCCGGCTCGCCGACATCATCGGCGCGATCCCCGCCTATCTGACGGCGTCTGTATGGCAGACTGTGCTGGTCTTCGGCTTTACCCAGTTTCAGGACCTGACCGGCTTCTATCTGTATGCGATTCTTTACGGCTTCGGCTATGCAGGGGTTATGACGGGCATCCTGACCACCACCCGCGTCCTGACCCGGCCGTCGCGTCGGGCGGGCGCGATGGGCATCATCGGCGCCTTCGCCTTTGTCGGACACGGGATCGGCGGCTGGCAGGGCGGGATGCTGTTCGATCTGACCGGCGGCTATGTCGCGCCTTACGCCGTCGCCGCAGGGGCGGGTGTCCTCAATCTCCTTGTGATGATGACACTGGTGAGGCGGCTGCGGCGCCAGCGCGTTATCCAGCCGGCCTGAAGGGGTCGTTGTCATGCGCGAGGTGATGTGCCGGGCAGGAGAACGAACGCGTGTCCTGCACTTGTTCTCCGATAGCGTACCCCAATCGGTTCGGTTCACGGCATGTTCACTGGAAGGCGACGGCACTGTCTCGGGTACCGTCGAGATCGTCCGCTCCGTACTGCCTGTCGGGGGACGGGTGGCAGCGGTGCCGCTTGCGCCCGAGAACGCCTTTCGGAAAAG
>CAYGKX010000394.1:0-465 GCA_964350225.1 uncultured Rhodospirillaceae bacterium
GACCCTGGTCCAGAAGATCCTCGCGCTGCGCCACAAGCTCGGCATCGACCTGATCGAGACCGACGACGACGAGATGGAGCCGCCCGCCCAGCCGGAGACGGCGGACACGGATGACGCCGAAGAAGGCGCCGACGCTGGCGAAGATGCGGCGCCCGAGGACGGCGACGGCGCTGGCCAGGAGGTGCCGGTCGAGGAGACGAAAGCGAAGATTCTCGCCCAGGCGGCGGCGCTGCCCGACGACCCGGAGGCCCTGAAGCAGGAACTTTCCAACGCCCGCGACGAACTGGCGGAGATCCAGGGCCGGGAGCCGCTGATCCACTACGAGGTGACGCCGGACGCGATCAGCGCCGTCATTGCCGACTGGACCGGTATTCCAACCGGCAACATGGTGCGCGACCAGGCCGAATCAGGGGCGTTCGTGCCGGTCGTCGATCGCTTCGGTGGATCCTGAGGGGGGGCGAGGTG
>CAYGKX010000394.1:475-4245 GCA_964350225.1 uncultured Rhodospirillaceae bacterium
CGCCCCGAAGGTCGTCGTCCTTGGACGCGGGCCGCGCCGCGCAGGCAAGACCGGTCCCGGAAACGCCATCGACGACTTGAGGCCCGGCGGCGAGCGGTTCATGGTCTCGATCAACATGTCGGAGTTCCAGGAGAAGCACACCGTCTCCCGCCTGGTCGGCTCGCCCCCGGGCTACGTCGGATACGGCGAGGGCGGCGTCCTGACAGAGGCGGTGCGCCAGCGCCCCTATTCGGTCGTCCTGCTGGACGAGGTGGAGAAGGCCGACCTTGAGGTGATGAACCTCTTCTACCAGGTGTTCGACAAGGGCGTGCTGAACGACGGCGAAGGCCGGACGATCGACTTCAAGAACACGGTCGTCTTCCTCACCAGCAACCTCGCGACGGACCAGCTGACCGAGATGGGCCTGCGCGACCCGCGGCCCGACATGGGTGAGCTGACCGAGGCGATCCGCCCGACGTTGAGCAACCATTTCAAACCGGCCTTGCTCGCCCGGATGCAGATCGTGCCCTTCTATCCGCTGATCGGTGAAGCCATCGGCAGGATCGCGCGCCTCAAGCTCAACATCGTCGCCAAGCGCCTGATGGCGAGCCAGAAGATGGCGCTCGATTTCACCGACGATGTTGTCCAGCAGATCGCCGACCGCTGCACCGAGGTCGAGACCGGCGCCCGCAACATCGACCACATCATCAACCGGACGATGCTGCCCCAGATCTCGACCGAAATCCTGGAGCGGATGGCCGAGGAAGCGCGGCCGGACCGCATCGAGGTCGGCGTCGCCGAAGACGGTACGTTTACCTACAAGTTCGAAACCCTCTGAACAGGGCCGCCCGCCGGTTCCGCGCAAAGAGAAAGCGCCCGGCCGATGGCCGGGCGCTTTTTCTGTCGCGAGAGGCGTCCGCGATCGTCAGCTGTTGTCCCAGCTGTCGGTGCCGGACGTGCCCGCGATCTCGTGGGTCTCGGTGATCTTCTTGTAGGAGAGGGTCACATGCTCCAGGTGGCCGAACTGCGCGTTCGTCGGGTCCTGGGCGTTCGGCATATCCTTCTTGATCGCCGTGATCGTGCCGTCCTCGTATTTCGTCGTGTAGTACTTCTCCTGCTCGCCGGACGTCGAGGTCCGGTACCATTCGATGGTGCAGGAGGTAATCTGCTCACCGGTGGCGAGCGCCTGCATAAGCGGCGGCGAAGACTTGTCGACAACCTTCGTGATCGTCACGCCGTAGTGGACGCGCTGTCCCGACGGCTGGCCGGTCTGCGTGTCGGTCGGCGTTTCGATCCGGCTCTGGACGCCCTGGATCTGGATGAAGTCCTGCTTGCCGGATTTCGACTGGGTCCCGATGCTGTCGGAGCCCGAAGCCCCCGTGTGCATGTCGCCCTGATTGGCCCCGGTGATGGTCATGTAGCATGGAGTAGGCATTGTTGTTCTCCCGATTAGGACTGCTGTGACGGTTTCCGCCGGCGTTTCCCCTCTTGGCACACCAGAGCCTCATTTCTGAGGCTGCTCTCACTGAAACGCACTGGGCTGTCGCTCCGATCGCTTCGTAGTGTGCCAAATGGTACCAACGAAAGGGTTAACCGGTACATTAATTCTCGATGTCAGTATCTACTTGGAGACCTCGCAATTTGGATGCGACCGGGTCAAATTTTTTTCAGGGGAGACTGCGACGTGGCCGATGGCAAGGACGACAAGGGACCGGATCAGCCCCGGGACGGCATCAAGAAGATACTCTTCAGCGCGGGCTTCGGAGATGGTGCTTCGGCAATCGCCGCGCAACCCGACGCGCAGCCGTTTGTCATGTGTGTCGCGGCAGAATTCGGGCGTGACGACCCGGCACTGTTCGGGCAACCGCTCTCCGACGCCGCCGATTTCAATACGTTTTTCGAAAAGCTGGAACCTGAAGTCACGATCCGCGTCGACGACCGGATTGCAGGCGGCGACTGCGACCTGGCGCTCCGCTTCACCTCGATAAACGACTTCCAGCCGGACCGGCTAGCGCAGCAGATCCCCTCCGTTTCCGCCGCCTTGGAAGCCCACGTGTTGCTGCACACAAGAGCAAAGGGCGGCATCGACGATTCTCACCTGAAGGAGGGACTGGACGCTCTCGATCTTCCGCCGTCGCTCCTCGACACCTTGCGGGGTATGACCGCCGGAGGCAGCCCGCCCAGGCCGTCCCCGGCGGCCGCGCCGAAGGTGGACCGACCGGCGGCCGACGCGGGCGGCGGCGGCGGCGATCTCGACAAGCTCCTGTCGATGGTCGACGATCCCGCCGCGCCCGGAGGTGGCGGAGAAGCCGACGGTGCGGGCACAAGTTCAACCGCCGCCGGTCTGCGCGCATTCATATCGGAAGTCGTCGCCGGCAGTGGCGGCGCCCAGGACCCCAGGGCCCGTAACGCTGCCCGTCATATCGATGGCCTGATCGCCGAGCAGCTCGATCTCGTCCTCACCCATCCGGAGGTGGCGGCCCTGGAAGCGGCCTGGCGCGGCCTGTCCTTCCTGGTCCGGCGCTCGGACTTTCGCGCCGGCATCCGCATCCTGCCCCGGCCCGCGGGACTGGCGGACGCCGGCGACGACGACAGCGACTGGCCCGAAACGCTGTTTCATCCCCTTCCGGACAAGAGCGACGTTCCCGACGTGGTCGTGCTGGCGAGCCCGATCGGCAACACGGAGGCGTCCGTTGGTGTCTTGGGACGCCTCGCCGCCGCCGGCGAGCGGCATCACACACCCGTGCTCTGCTCGCTCGCGTCGGACTTCACCGGGCTCGACCCGCAACGTCTTCCGGCGATGGACGATCCGGGAGGACAGTTGACCGGGCCCCGCTTCGCCGGGTGGAACGCCTTGCGCGACCGCTCCTCCGCGCGCTGGCTCGTTGCCGGATGGAACGATCCGCTGGCACGGCCGGCGTGGCAGCCGAGGGAGGATCGGCGCCTGAAACTGACCGGTGCCGGAGCGGTGCGCGATCCGGGCTGCCGGATCCCCGCCGCCTTCGCCGTCGCCGCCATGATGGCGCAGAGCCAGGCCCGGCTGGGCTGGCCGTCGGAGTTCGTGGGCCGCGACGGCGCTCTCGACGGCCTGGACATGTCGGAGATCACGGTCGATGCCGGCGAGAAGGTTGCGATCCCCTTCGCCTATCCGGTGACGAGCGACGCTGCGCACAGCCTTGCCGACGCGGGCATCCTGGCACTCGCCTGCCGCTACAACCGCGATACGGCAACCCTGGTCGCCGCCCCCACCGTCCACCGGCCCGGCCGATTTCCGGACGACCCCGATGGCGTCGCCGCGCGCCGGTTGAGCAGCCTTCCTTATCAGACGGTCGTCTCGCGCGTCGTGCAGGCCCTTCATCACGCGCCGCTCGACAATGCCGCGACGGCCGCGGAGGTCGCCCGGAATGCGCTGGAGCCGATCCTCGGCACCTCCGGCCCTGGCGCCGGCCTCGAGGTTCGTCTGGTGCCGGATCCCGACGAGCCGGGCGGCGACCTACTGGAGATCGAGGCCCGGACGGGTGCTGTCGTCGGCGGCGGCCTGACGGTTTTTCTCGATCTGCCGATCTGACGCTTGAACGTCCGTCCGGCTAGCGTCCGAACATGTTGGCGAACCGGGCCCGGACATTGGCGCCGGCGCCATAGGCGGTGAAGCCGGCGATGAACGCATGCATCGTCGGCAACCGGTCGCGCCGATCGAAGGCGAGGCCGCGTCGAAGCGTGCGCCAGGCGGCCGGCCGCAGGCTGCGGATCCTGTTGGGACGCAGCCCTTCCGATTTCGCCTCCAGAGCCGT
>CAYGKX010000395.1:0-4226 GCA_964350225.1 uncultured Rhodospirillaceae bacterium
GGCCGAGTTCCCGGCCAACAAGCGCTTCGTCAAGGATTTCCTGGCGAAGTACAAGCGCTACCCCTCGACCTGGGCGGCGGCGGCCTATGACGCGCCGGGCCTGATCGCGGCCGGGGTGAAGAAGGTCGGCGGCAAGCTGGACGACCTCGCGGCCCTCGCCAAGGCCATCCGCCATGTCGAATACGACTCCGTCCGCGGCCCCTTCAAGTTCAACGTGAACGGCGTGCCGATCCACAACTACTACAAGCGCACGGTCGTCCTCGGCGACGGCGGCAAGGTCTCGATCCGCACGGATGGCACGGTCTTCGAGAACTACAAGGACGCCTACTGGAAGCAGTGTCCGGAGAAAGAGCGGCTATAATCGCCCGAAAGAACCCTATCCGGTGCGGCACCCGGGCGGTTCTCGTCCGGGTGTCCGCCGGTCGGCCACAGATCGACGGAGGACACGCGCCATGATTCGCACGGGCGCCCAATATCTCGACAGCATCCGGGACGGACGGCGGATTTATATCGGCGACGAGCTGGTCACCGATCCGACGACCCATCCCGCCTTTCGCAACATCGCCCGGACCTTCGCCGCCTGGTACGACCTGAAGGCCGACCCGGCGAACCTCGACGTCACAACCTACGAAGAGGGCGGCGAGCGCTACAGCATGCACTTCCTCCGGCCCCGCTCGCGCGAAGACCTGACCCGCCGGACAGAGGCGCATCGCCTTCTGACGGGATCGGTCTACGGCCTCCTGGGCCGGCCGCCGGACGCGGTGGGGGGGAACATCACCGGCTTGACCATGAACCTCTCCGTCTTCGAGGAGAACGAGGGGCTCTATCCCGAGACCCTGATGTCGGTCTGGGAGCATCTGCGCAAGAACGACATCTATGCGACCTATGCCGTCCTGCCGCCGCAGGGCGCGCGCGACCCGTCCTTCTACGAATCCGCTGGCCTGCCGATCCCCTCGCTCCGCGTGACGTCTGAGGATGCCGACGGCGTCACCCTGAACGGAATGAAGATGCTCGCGACCGGCGCCGCCATCGCGAACGAGGTTCTCGTCGGGAACCTCCTGCCCATCGGACCGGACCAGAAGGCGGAGGCGATTACCTGCGTCATACCCCTGAATACCGAGGGGCTGGAACTCTGGGCCCGGCCGCCCTTTGCCCCCGACGTCGCCGCGGAGTTCGACAAGCCGCTCACCTGGCGCTACGACGAGAGCGACTGCATGCTCGTCTTCAAGGATGTGAAGGTGCCGTGGGAGAAGATCATTCTCCACAACAACGCGGAGATGTCCCGCGGCATCTATGTCCAGACGCCGTCGCACCGCACGGCGAACCATCAGTCGACGGTGCGTTTCGCCGCCAAGCTCCGCTTCCTCCTCGCCATGGCGAGCATGGTCACCGAGGCGACCGGCGCACGGAAAATTCCCGCGGTGCGCGAGCTTCTCGGCCGGCTCGCCGCGATGGAGGCGGGCTACCAGGCGATGGTCGAGGCCCAGCATCTCTGCGGCGAGGAACTCGACCACGGCTACTGGTGCGTCAACAGCCGCTATCTCTATGCCGCGCTTCATTGGGCGATGGAGAACCACTCGTCCGTGCTCGACATCATCCGCGAACTGATGGGCGGCGGCATGTTCCAGATGCCCGCCTCGATATCGGTCATGAAGGATGCCCGCTTGCGCGAGACGTTCGAGACCTACTGGGCGACCGGGACCTACAGTGCGGTCGAGCGCATGAAGCTCTTCAAGCTGGCCTGGGACCTGATCGGGTCGGAGCATGCCAGCCGGGCCACGAGCTACGAAAAATTCTTCATCGGCCCCGCCTTCTCGGTGCGCAACTACAACTTCGTCAACGCGCCCTGGGACGAGCTTCACGGCATGGTCGAGGGGCTGATGGCCAGCTATGGCGTGCCGGAGGACTATCTGGCGAAGGCGGCCGAGTGATCCGATGCCCCTGATCGAAACTGCCCGGACGGCGCTGCATTACGAGGAGGCGGGGGCCGGCCCACCCGTGATCTTCGCCGCCGGGCTGGGCGGCCGCGGCGGCTACTGGGCGCGGCAGTTCGAGGTGCTGGCCGCCGATTGGCGGTGCATCACCTTCGATCATCGCGGGGTGGGGCTGAGTGCGGCGAGCCCGCCGCCCTATTCCATCGCGATGCTGGCGGAAGACGTCGTGGCGCTCATGGACACCCTGGAGATCGACCGCGCCCATTATGTCGGCCATTCAACCGGCGGGGCGATGGGCCAATGGCTTGCCGTGCACCGGCCGGACCGGTTCGACCGCTTTGTCCTGAGCGCCACCTGGACCTGGGCCGATCCCCGCTTTCGCATGGTTATGGGCTCGCGCCAGGCCATTCTCGACCAGCTCGGGCCTGAGGCTTATGTCGAGGCCAGCCTGCCGCTCCTCTATCCGCGGGACTGGTTCGACCGGCCTGCGGAGGAAATCGAGAAATTTGCCGCCGACATGGCGGCCGGTCAGGCGGCGCCCGAGGTTCAATCGGGCCGGATCGACGCCCTGCTGCAATCCGACCAGCGGGACGGATTGGAGGGCGTCTCGTCGGAGGTTCTGGTCATTTGCGCCGCCGACGACTGCCTGTGCCCGCCGGCCTATTCCGAGGAACTGGCGGCGCGGCTGCCCGACGCCCGTCTTGTGCGTTTCCGTGACGGCGGGCACCATTTTCCGCAAACGCGGAGCGACTGGTTCAACGACGCGGTCGGCGGCTTTCTTGCCGGCCAATCACCGGAAATGGCTCGTCCGAGCCTGGGAGTGGAGACATGAGCGCATCCCTGAAGGGTCCCTCGATGGTCATCGGTCCGGAAGAGGGCGAGGCCTACTGGCAGCCGAAGCCTTCGACCGGCTTCATCATGGCGAAGATCACCCCGGACAATTCGCCCTATGACGATTTCTCCTGCGGCATCCAGGTCCTCGAACCGGGTGCCGCGGTGCGGGAACACGGCCACAAGCAGAGCCATGAGATGATCTTCATCTACGAAGGCGTCGGACACTGCATGATCGACGGCGAGCGTCACGAGATCGTCCCCGGTACGACCCTGATGCTCGGCCGCCGTGTCATGCATTCGATCCATAATGACGGGGACACCCGGATGAAGATGCATTGGGTGATGTTCCCGCCGGGACTTGAAGACTGGTTCCGGGCCATTGGCCGGAAGCGCGAACCGGGCGACGAAGATGCGCCGGTCTTCGAGCGGCCCACGGACGTCAAGGATATCCAGGACCGCATGCGGTTCATGCGACCGGAGGATGTCGAGGCGGGCTGAGGCCGCGCCGGAATGACCGGTTGGGAGGCGCCTGCCTTCGACGCCTATGTCATGGTCGACTGGTCGGGGGCGTCGACGCCGAAGACCGGGAAGGACAGCATCTGGTATGCGGCGTCGGTGCGGCGTTCGGGCCGGATGGAACGGGTCGTCCTGGCCAATCCGCCGACCCGCCAGCAGGCGGAAGACGATCTCCTCGCGCTGCTCGACCGGCTGGCCGGGGAGGGGCGGGTCCTCGTCGGCTTCGACTTTCCCTTTGGCTACGGACGGGGCACGGCTGCGGCGCTGGGCCTGCCCGGTACGCCATGGGAGGCCACCTGGGCCGCACTGGCCGGGGCGATCGAGGACGGGCCCGACAACGCCAATAACCGTTTCGATGTCGCAGAGGACTGGAACCGGCGCATCGCGGGCGAACCCTTTCCCTTCTGGGGAAACACCCGCGACGAAACGCGGCCCTACCTGACCCGCCGGCGGCACAGGCATCACGGCGACACCGACATTCCCGAGCGCCGCTTTTGCGAGATGCGGGTCCGACGTACCCAGCCTGTCTGGAAACTCGCCTATGTCGGCTCGGTCGGCAGCCAGGTGCTGCTTGGCCTGCCCCGGGTCTGGAACCTGCGCCACGCACTGGGAGACCGTTCCGCCATCTGGCCTTTCGAGACGGGTCTGGCAGATGCGCAGGGCAAGGGCGTGGTCTTCGCCGAGATATACCCCTCGCTCGTCCCGCCGGTCCCGTTGCCGAACCTGCCGAAGGATGCGGGCCAGGTGTGCGCGATCATCGACGCCTATGCGGAACTTGACGCGGCCGGGCGGCTCACCGACCTCTTTGCCGCCGATCCGGCGTTGAGTGACGACGAGCGGCGCATCGTTGTAGAGGAGGAGGCGTGGATCCTGGGGGTAACGGATGGGCCTCGGGTGGGGTGAGCATGCGAGCTATGGAGCCTGGCATCTTGTCCTTCGACA
>CAYGKX010000396.1:0-4206 GCA_964350225.1 uncultured Rhodospirillaceae bacterium
CTCCTCGAACGCGCCCTTCTCGACGAGGTCGAACCGCAGGGTGACGCGCGACCAGGTCTCGATCGCCGTGATGCAGGATTCACCGTCGCCCTGCGCCGCATGGGCGTCGCCGACACTGAACAACGCGCCTTCGACGAAGACCGGCAGCCACAAGGTCGAGCCGACGGTGAGGTGCTTGTGGTCCATATTGCCGCCATTGGCGCGCGGCGGCATCGTCGAATGCGGGCCTTCCTCGGCCAAGGCCGTTCCCATGATTCCGGGAAAAGCGGCAATCGGGATGGCAATGTCCGACCGCTGCTGCATCCGGGCGATCCGCCCGTCCGACAGGTCCCATTTCTGGAGATACGGGCCCGGAAGCTCGGCCGCGGGCAGAAGCCCCCGTCCCGTGCGGATCGCCGTCCAGCCAAAGGACGAGGCCAATGACATGTCGAGGATCGTGATCTTCAACGCGTCGCCGGGAGCGGCACCCCGGACCCGCACCGGTCCGGTGAGCGGATGTCCGGAAAACGGCCCCTTGTTCGCGACATCCTCGATGGTCGAATCCGGCGTGTAATAGCCGTCCGCCGAATCGCGGGTGTCAAAGACCACGACCTCCCCCGGGTCGATGGTCAGGCGGGGTTCGATCGAATTGTCCCAGGCATAATGAACGAGGCTGGCATCCAGGACGTGCCGGGAAGTCATTCGGCCGCCACCGGCGTCTGGACCGCCTGCGGCGCATCGGCAAGCTCCGGCCAGATCACCATGCCTGTGCCCGAGCGCCAGGTGTGCGAGGCGATATACCCCAGCACATCCCCGCCGCCCTTCGTGAAAGGCAGTGCCGCGAACCAGGCGATCAATTCCGCCGTGCCGCCGGAGCCGGCTTCCTCCATCCGCTCCAGAGTGCACTCGGCAAGGAGCGCCTCATGGTCGCCGCGCGCGAGCATATCGAGGAACCAACGGTCGAACTCGTCGTCGATATAAAGATATCGCGGGCCACCCGGCTCATGCGAGAGCCCGCCGGAGCCGATAACCGCGATCCGCTCGTCCCCGTCGTATTCAGCCAGAACCCGGCGCAGGATGTCGCCCACCTCGTAGGCGCGGCGCGGCGACGGGATCGGGGGTACCGTGCAGTTCATCGTGATCGGCACGGTCGCGATCCGATGGTCCGGGTTCAGGTGGGTTGTGGGCACGGAGATGTTATCGTCGAACTGCATCTCCCGAAGGTAGGACATCGCGACGCCATGGCGGGCGGCACCGTTCACAATGTGCCGCGCCAGCCCCGTGTTGCCCGGCAGGCGGTAGGTGTCGAGGTCGAGCCACCCCTGATACCACTCGTGCGGGCCGACATGCGTACCGGCGATCCCCACCGTGTATTCCGGCGTGTTGTTGATGGGCCAGTTCAACAAGTGGTCGTTGGCGAAAATGACGAGCGTGTCGACCTGTCGTTCGGCCAGATGGGCGCGCATCGCGGCAACGGCCTGTCGGGCCACCGTCTGCTCCTCCTCCGGCGCGTCGTCAAACCACCCGCACAGTCCCGGCGAATGGGTCATTGCCATCGCGGCGACAACCTCGGCCATCAGTTCGTCCCCTTCTCTTCGCGCGACTTCTCCCAGGACGTGCCGGAGATCGCGGTCTCGAACTCTTCGGGATAGGCCTTCTTGTAGGCCGTGATCGCGGGATGCGTGTTGGTCATCCCGGTCACGCCGTAGAACAGGCGCAGGATGTGCGGGATGAGATACTGGTGCACCCCCATGTCCATCAGCCCGCGGACGTCCACGGCCTCGAGGGTCTCGAATTCGTGCTGCGACACGCCGAATTCGTCGCACAGGCCCTTCAGGTCGCTGTTCCAGCGTTCCCGCAAGGCCGCGTCGTTGCGCACATAAAAGATCATCTCGTTCAGGGGCAGCGTCTTGTCGACCCGTTCCACATTGCCCATCGCTCTCTCCCTAGTCGATCGTTGGTCCGCTCACGCGGCGGCCGGCGTCTTCTCCCGCTTCCGGTGCGGCAGGCCGGGGCCCTTGGTGAACATCAGGACGAGCCGGCTGTCATCGTTCGTTCCGACACCGTGCCGGACGCCGGCCGGCACGAAGACGACGCTGCCCGGCTTGATGGGAACATCCTCCTGATCGGTGAAGGTGATCGCGCCCGTTCCCTCGACGCAGAAGAAGATCTCATCCTGGATCGGATGGATGTGCGGTTTCGTGAACTGGCCCGGCTCGTAGCAGACAAGCTCCGTCACGATGCTTTCCGACTGCATCATCTTCTTGCGGACCTGACGGTCGGGCCCGTACTCGACGAGGTCGTGAGCGTTGACGCTCTCAACCGTGTCGTTCAATTCGATAGCCATAACGTAGTCCTCCCTTTTCTGGCCGGCCCTTGCCTTCTCTCGAGGCAACTATTCCGCAGGCGCCATCGCGGCCGTCGTTTCGGCAGAGACCCGCCGCATCCACTCCGTCATCGCCCGATACTCGGCTTCCGCGGCATCACAAAACGGGTAAGTCTTGAGGAACCCGTGGATCAATCCTTGCCCGGGCCGGAATTCCACGGGCACCCCCGAGGCGCGCAGGGCCTCGGCGTAGGCATAGCCGTCGTCGCGCACGGGGTCGTGCTCCGCGACGGAAATGAAGGCGGGTGGCAGTCCCGTGTGATCGTTGGCCCGAAGGGGCGACAGGAGGGGGTCGGACCGAAGGGCCACTTCGGGGCAATAGTTGTCCCAGAAGACCGTCATCTGTTCCGCCTGCAGGAACGGCGCATCCGCTTCCGCGATGTAGGACGGTTTCGTCACATCCGCGTCGACCACCGGATAGAACAAGACCTGTCCCGCGATCGGCCGGTCGGGATTGCCGCGGAAACGGATCGTCAGGGCGGCAGAGAGATTGCCGCCCGCGCTGTCGCCGCCGACGAAGACGCCACCGGTGGCACCGGCGAGTGGTCCGCCCGCCGGATCGCCGATCCGCTCGAACACCCAGTCCATCCCCGCGATGCAGTCCTCGAGGGGCGCGGGATAGGGGTTCTCGGGTGCAAGCGCATAGTCGACGCTGACGACGACGCAGGGCACTCGCGCCGCGATCTCCGCGGTGATCTGGTCATGCCCCTCGACACTGCCGATCGTCCAGCCGCCGCCATGAATGTAGACCAGAATGGGCAAGGGCCCCTCCACCGACGGCCTGTAGACGCGCAGGCCGACGCGGCGGCCCTTTGCGGCGGTCTCGAAGTCCTCGGTTGAGACGCCCTCCGGCCGCGGCGGGCGTGTCTTGATCGCCATTTCGCCCGCCCGGCGGCGCCATTCCTTGGCGCCCAGTGTCTGCGGCGGTTCCGGCCAGGCCGCTTCGAGGCCGGCGACAAAGCCGGCGAGTTGTGGGTCGATCGCCAAGTTACGCTACTCCCTCAGTCCGGTTTGATTCCGATCGGTGTCACGAGGCCGCCGGCGTCTTGTTTGCCCGCATGACCTCTGCCGTGAGTTCGGCCTGGCGGCGGAAATGCTCTTCCAGCAGCGCGACCGCTCGCGCGACATCGCGGTCGATGGCCGCGTCCTTGAGCGCGGCATGCTCCCCTTCCGTCCGGTGCGCCCGGACGGGGTATTCCCAGAAATGCCGGCGATAACGTTCGATCTGGTCATACAGCCGATCGCAGAAATGCAGGAGCCAATGAGAGTTGCAGGCGCCTGTCAGGGCGAAATGGAACTCCCGATGGCGCGTTTCCCAATTGTCTTCCGCGGCCGCCCGCTCTTCGCCGTCAGCGAGGTCGAGCTGACGGGTCGCCCGTTCCAGCCGAAGATGCGCGGCCGCCACGCCGACTTCCCATTCGTCGTCGCCGCGCGCCATGGATTTCGTCAGTGCGAGAGTTTCCAAATGGATGCGCAACTCCGCGACGTCGAGCATCTCCTCCAAAAGCATCGGCGCGACCGTGAAGCCTTTGTGCCCCTCGTTCACGACGAGCCCGTCCGCCGTGAGCTGCACCAGCGCCTCGCGCAGGGGACTGATACCGACGTCGTAGGCCTTGCTGATCTTCTCGAACAGCAGCTTTTCTCCCGGTGGCAACCGCCCGGCGATGATGTCGTGCCGGATCCGGTTGGTGGCGTTGCCCGCCCGTGTTTTCGGCGGCGCCGCACGCACGATCCGCGTCCTGGGCGCCCAAAGGACGTCCTCCTCCAGCTGTGCAGCGATGCCCCGCCTGTCCATTGCCGTGCCGCTTTCCTTTTCCAATGCCGTGCCGGGGCCAGACTAA
>CAYGKX010000397.1:0-1187 GCA_964350225.1 uncultured Rhodospirillaceae bacterium
TCGACGTCGGGATGCATCGGCACTGGATCGACCCGACGATCCCGTTCGCCGAGACGATGGCCGCCACGGCACACGGTTTCGTCGTGACATCGGCCACTCTGCGGGACGGCACCGGCGACGAAGCCCACGATTGGGATGCGGCGGAAGTCCGGACAGGGGAAAGACATATTCCTGGTTCGTCACACCGGGTGGCGGTCGCATCGCCCTTCGACTACGCCGGGCAGACCCGGCTCTTCGTGGTGACGGATGTGGACGGACGCAACATGGATCGGCTCGCCGCGGCCTATCGCGCCCTTTTCCTCGCATCAGCCGGTGGGGCGCTCGGCCTCTTCACCGCAATCTCCCGTCTGCGGGCGGTTCAGGAACGGCTTGCGCCGGCGATGGATCAGGCGGAGATCCCGCTCCTCGCCCAGCACGTCGACGGCTACGACGTTTCCACCCTGGTGGACATCTTTCGTGCCGAGCGCCGGTCCTGCCTGCTTGGCACAGATGCGGTGCGCGACGGGGTGGACGTGCCCGGCGACGCCCTGCGCCTGATCGTTTTCGACAAGGTGCCCTGGCCGCGACCGGACATTCTTCACAAGGCACGCCGGGCGGCGTTTGGCGCACGCGGCTACGACGACATGCTGACGCGCTTGCGGCTCAAACAGGCTTTCGGCCGGCTGGTGCGGCGGGCGACGGACCGGGGCGTCTTCGTGATGCTGGACAGTCGTCTGCCGACCCGGCTGACGGGGGCCTTTCCGGCGGGTGTGGAGGTCCAGAGGGTCGGCCTCGCGGATGCCGTCCGCGGGGTTCGGGAATTCCTGGGCCAGGCCTCAGCCGATGTCGTAGACGATCATGATGGCGGAAAGCGTGACGAGCGACAGTAGGGTCGTCAGGATGATGACCGCGAGGGACCGCTGGACGAAGACGCCATGGCGCTGGGCGACAACGAAAATGAGGGCGCCGGCGGGTAGAGCGCTCATCAGGACCAGATCCCTGACCACCCGGTCGGGCAGCGCGAAGACGAGCGTCGCGAAGAGCAGTGTCGCCGCCGGATGGCCCACGAGCTTCAGGACGCTCAGCCAGATGGCTTCGCCCAGCCCCCGCGTGATCGATTGACCGACCAGGAAAAGGCCAAGGGCGAAGAGGGCACAGGGGCCGGCGGACGCGCCCAGCAGACTGAGGAAAATATCGGCGGACTTCGG
>CAYGKX010000397.1:1197-4186 GCA_964350225.1 uncultured Rhodospirillaceae bacterium
AGATTCAGAGCGAGACCGGCGGCCGCGGCCAGAATGAAAGGGTTCGTGACGAGGCTCTTCGCCAGGTCTACGATCGGACTGCCGTCGGTCGATTTCCGGACGTTGAACTCGATCAACAGGATCGACACGACGAAGAAGGTCAGCGTCTGGGCAACCGTCGCCAGGATGACGGGAAAGGCTCCTTCGGGCCCGAAGGCCGCGATGAACAGGGGAATACCCATATATCCCGTATTGGCGAAGATGGCGGACAGGCCCGCGAGGGCGCCCTCCGCCAAACTTTCGCGAAACAGAAACCGCGCCGCGCCGATCGCGACGGCATAGACGAGCAGACCGCCGGCAAGGTAGGCGCCGACGAAACCCGGATCGAAGATCCGATCGAGCGGCGCGGTCGCCATGCTGTGCAGGAACACGGCGGGCAGCGCGAAATAGTAGACGAAGCCGTTCAGCGCTTCGGTGATGGCATCGCCCAGAAGGCCGATCTTCCGGGCGAAATAGCCGCAGCCGATGATCGCAAAGACCGGCAGCGCGATGTTGATGAGTGCCTGCATGACGGGCGCCTATAGGCCAGTCGCAGGGGGTGTGTCGAGCCCGCATTCCCGCGCAGCCGCGACCAATAGCCGGAATTGTCGGTTGACGCCCGGCTCGCCTCCCACTAAGTGCTTGACGCCCAGGCGCTGGCCGGCCGATCGGCGCCGCAACGACAGAATCGGGGAACCATGATCGACCACCACGCCGCGCTCATCTACACGATGGTCCTGGTCTCGGCGGCCGACCGCGACATGACCGACGCCGAAATGCGGACCATCGGTGAGATCGTCCAGTATCTGCCGGTCTTTGACGATTTCGAATTCGACGATTTGCCGCGTATCGCGCAAGACTGCGCGGCGCTTCTGGATTCGGACGAGGGTCTCGACCAAACGATCGAAGTTATCGTCGGGTCGCTGCCCGACAAGCTCCGCGAGACGGCCTACGCGGTGGACTGCGACGTCGCCGCCGCCGACGGCACGGTCAAGCAGGAGGAAATGCGCCTCCTGGAGATGCTGCGGCATGGCCTGCACGTCGACCGGCTGGCCGCCGCCGCGATCGAACGGGGCGCCCGCGCCCGGCATATGACGGCCTGATCCGAGGCGCGCGCCGCCCGGAGGTCTATTTCTTGAAGAAGGATTCCGCGGAGGAGCGGTGGTCCTGTTTCGCGGAGATGGCGTTCTGGACCCGCACGATCTCCGCCTGCAGTTCGGCGATGTAGTCGTTCAGTTCCTCGATCGACAAGGTCTCCAGCTCAAGCGCGGTCGGCTTGGGGCGCAGCGGTTCCAGATCGTCGCTGTCCAAGGCCATGGCTCACCCTCCCTTCGGCCGTCGTCAGATAGCAGAGGGCGGCAGTCTAGCCGCCCCGGAACACCCGCCCAACCCCGCGGCGGTTTCCAAGCTGCTGGACGCGGGGCGGCGCCTACATATATGAAAGGTCACAAATGTGACAGGGCTGCGCGGTGGATTTGCGCGCCCGTTGGAGAGGACACATGTCGAAACCGATGATGCCCAAAGCGACGGCCGTCTGGCTCGTCGACAACACGACCCTGACCTTCGGCCAGATCGCCGATTTCTGCGGCCTGCACGAGCTTGAGATCCAGGCGATCGCGGATGGTGAGGTCATGCCGGGCATGTCCGGCATCGACCCGGTCGCGAACGGGCAGCTGACCGCGGAAGAGATCAAGCGCTGCGAAGGCGACGACACGGCCCGTCTGAAGCTGCTGCGCACGGACATGCCGCAGCCGGTCCAGCGTGCGAAGGGGGCCCGCTACACGCCGATTTCGAAACGCCAGGACAAGCCGGACGGCATTGCCTGGCTGCTGAAGAATCATCCGGAGTTGAGCGACGCCCAGATCGGGCGCTTGCTTGGCACGACCAAGTCGACGATTTCCGCGGTGCGCGACCGGACCCATTGGAACACCAGCAACATCCGCCCGCGCGACCCCATCGACCTGGGCCTGTGCGCCTATATGGATCTGATGGCGGCCGTCGAGAAGGCGCGCAAGAAGCTGAAGGATCAGGGCGAGGAGCCGCCGAAGCCCCATCCGGAGCCGGCGGCCTTCACCCTGCCGGATCTCGGCGGCGGCAACGACTAGCCTTTGGCTGGCCGGCGACGCCGCCGGTCCCGGATATCAACGCGCATATCCGACCGATTTCAGATCTTCCCTGATCTCGTCCAGGATCGCCGGGTCGTCAATCGTCGGCGGCATGGTCCAGTCCTTGCTGTCGGCGATCTTCTGCATGGTCGCGCGCAGGATCTTGCCGGAACGGGTCTTCGGCAGGCGTTTCACGACCGTGGCCGTCTTGAACGCCGCGACGGGTCCGATCCGCTCCCGCACCATGCCGACCGCCTCCGCGGCGATCTCCGCCGGGTCCCGCTCGACGCCCGCGTTCAGGACGAGGAAACCGATCGGCACCTGTCCCTTGAGCGCGTCGTCCACGCCGATCACCGCGCACTCCGCCACATCCGGGTGGTCGGCCAATACTTCTTCCATGCTGCCCGTCGACAAGCGGTGACCGGCGACATTGATGACGTCGTCGGTTCGCGTCATCACATAGACATAGCCGTCCGGGTCGATATAGCCGGCGTCGCCGGTTTTGTAGTAACCGGGGTAGTCGGCCATGTAGGCGTCGACATAGCGATCTTCCGCGTTCCACAAGGTCGGGAAAGTGCCCGGGGGCAGCGGCAGCTTTGCCACGAGCGCGCCGATCTCCCCGGTCGGCACAGGTTCCTTCGCGTCGTTCAGGACCGCCATTTCCCATCCCGGAACGGGAAGCGACGCAGAGCCGTACTTCACCGGTAACTTTTCGATGCCGACGGGACTGCAGCAGATCGGCCATCCGGTCTCCGTCTGCCACCAGTGGTCGATGACCGGCACGTTCAGATTGCGCTCCGCCCATTGAATCGTGTCCGGGTCGCCCCGCTCGCCGGCGAGGAACAGGGTGCGGAAGCCGGATAGAT
>CAYGKX010000398.1:0-4145 GCA_964350225.1 uncultured Rhodospirillaceae bacterium
TGGGCAATCCATGACGTTCCGCGAATTCCGCCACGCCGCCGGCATGGTCGAGATCTCCAAGGGTGACGAGCACCTTCTCCAGTTCGATGCCCTGCTTGGCGACCGCGTCGTCGATGGCGTCCAGATCCCCGCCGGGATCCACCACCGCACCCTTGTTCGTTTTCGTGCACCAGTGGACCGAGCAATTCTGCTGGAACGGCGTAACGGGGATGACAAAGGCCTTAAGTCCAGTATCCATAGGGCGAGCTCAATCGAAGGTCCGGGTCGTGACACGTGGGAAGCGGGTGTCGGCCGGGACGATCGGTCGACGCCGCACGTGGGGGCAGGCTGCCAAATCTGGATGTCACGAAATCTGGATTGATCGCGACATGTCGCGAGGTCAGGGTAGCGTGCCTGTATGGTTCGTCAAATAGAGGGGAAGCACCGAATGTCCAGTCGGAATTTCTGGATCTCGCTGGCCGTCGCGGCCGGCGCATCGTTCCTGGTCGCCGGTCCGGCGGCCGCACAGTCGTCCGTCTGCCCGGACAACATGCGCAGCTATTCCGCCCTGAAGGCGGGCGAAGCGCTCAAATGCTCCTGCCGGCCGGAACAGGTCCGCGGGTCCGTCTGGGGCTCGGCGCGCTATACAACCGACAGCTCCGTCTGCCGCGCGGCGGTCCATGCCGGCGTCATCGGCCGGCAGGGCGGCGAGATCTCCGTCTACAAGGGCGGCGGCTGCCCGTCCTTCGTCGGGTCGACGAAGAACGGAATCAGGAGCGGCAAGTGGGGCCCCTATCGCCAGACCTTCTTCTTCACCGCCTCGGCGCCGGCCTGCGCGGCCCCGTCGGGTGAAGTGAAGGCATGCCCGCGGAACATGGCTGCCTATCGCAGCATGCCGGCCGGCCAGACCCTGACCTGCACCTGCGCCCCCGCGCAGTATGGCGGGTCCGTCTGGGGCAGCGGCCGCTACACGGCCGACAGCTCGGTCTGCGGCGCGGCGCTTCATGCGAAAGCCATCTCGCCGACCGGCGGGACGGTGACCGTGCGGACCGCTGCCGGGTGCGGCGGCTTCGACGGGTCGACCAGTAACGGGATCGTCAGCAAGCGTTGGGGTGCCTATAACCGCACCTTCGTCTTCGGCGACAATACGCCTGCTTGCGCGCGTTAATGCGCTCGGCCAAAAAGGGGGAATGGCCAACCCCGAAGCAATGACCATTGCCGTCGTCGGGGCGACGGGCGTCCTTGGACGAGCCGTCGTCCCGCGACTACTAGCCCGCGGACATTCCGTACGGGCCCAGGTCCGCGGCGCGGACCGCGCGCGAGGCCTCAAGGCCCTTGGCGCCGAAGCCGTGCAGGCCGACATCCTCGACCGGGACAGCCTCGACGCCCTGGTCGACGGCGCCGACGCGGCACTGCATCTCGCCACCGCCATCCCGAAGGCCGGCGGCCCGGCGGACTGGTCGCTGAACGACCGCATCCGCACCGAGGGCACCGCCAACCTGGTTGCGGCCTGCGAGGCAGCAAAGGTCGAGCGGTATGTCCAGCAGTCCATCGCGATGGTCCACATGCCTGGCGGCGACAGGATGCTGAACGAGGACGCGCCCAAGCATCCCAACCCGGTGACCGCCTCGGCGATCGAAATGGAGGCAATGGTCGAGGCTGCCGACATCGACTGGCGGATCCTGCGCGGCGGCGCCTTCTACGGTCCCGGGACCGGCCGCGAGGAAGCCTGGGCGGAGGCCGCGCGGGAGGGCAGGCTGCAAGTGCCGGGCGACGGCCGCGACTACATCTCGCTCATCCATGTCGGCGACATGGCCAGCGCGACCGTTGCCGCCACGGAGTCGCCGGAAGGACGGATCAGTCACATGATCGTGGACTACCGGCCCGTGACCTATCGGGAACTGTTCGGCACCCTGGCGGCCGTCATTGGCGCGCCGCCGCCAAAGCCGGGCGGGCCGACGGGGCTGGCATCCTTTCGCTGTTCGAACTGGCGGGCGTGCCGCATCCTGGACTGGGCGCCGGCCTATCCGGACTATCGCGCCGGCCTCGCCCGCCTTATGTGAGGCCGCACATAAATTCTGTGCCGCACTCTTGCGGCGGCGCACGGCATCCCCAGCTATCAGCAGGTTCTTTCTTCATCCGGAGTCCGTTCGATGTGGTCCCGTCTTGCGGGCGGCCTCAATGCCGCAATGGCGACCCTGCTCGTCGTCGGCATTGGCGCCATCGCCTTCAGCCCCCTGCTCTATCTTCTCATCATGTTCATAGAAGGCCTCCTCGAGGCCATCGGCCTGATCGCCACCGGCTGGGGTCGCGGCCACGGCCGGGAAATGACCTGGGCCGCCGCCATCCTGATCGTGCTGCCGGCGCTCTATCTCGGCTGGCGGTGCTTCCGCCGTGCGCTCGAGGTCGAGCGGGAGCTGCGCGGCGACCGGGACCCGCCCGCTCCCGCCTGACCGGCCGTCAGCCGGCGCCCGGGTGGCGTCAGAGCCAGCCCCGCTTCTTGAAGATCTTGTAGGGCAGGATCGCCGACAGGATCATCAGCCCGATGGCGAAGGGATAACCCCAGGCCCACTTGAGCTCCGGCATCACCGCGAAGTTCATGCCGTAGAGACTGGCGATCACCGTCGGCGGCAGGAACACGACCGACATGACCGAAATGATCTTGATGATCGCGGTCTGCTCGATGTTGATCATGCCGAGGGTCGCGTCGAGCAGGAAGGTCACGCGGTCGGTCAGGTGCGTCGCCTGGCTGCGCAGGGACTGGATATCGCGGAGAACCGACTTGATGGCGAGCTTCGCCGACTTGCTGCCGCCGCCGGTCGGGTGGGCGGTCAGGAAGGTGACGAGCCGGTTCAGCCCGACAAGGCTCTCCGTGACCTTCGAGAGGCGATAGGCGCTGCGCTCGACCTCGCGCAGTTCAGCCTGAAGGTCGACCGGCGGCTTGTCGCCGGCCTTGGCCTTGCCCGCCCCCTTTCCAACCGTCTTCCCGGCCCTCTTGCCGGAGGTCTGGGCGGGCGCGGCGAAGATGCGGTGGGAGACCTGGTTGATCCCGGCGTCGATCTCCTCCAGCACGTCGGCGATCCGGTCGACCACGCTGTCCAGCAGGCCGGCCAGACAGTCGTCGGCGCTCTGCAGGTGATGCGGCTCCTTGGCGAGCCGCTCCCGGTAGAGCCCGAAGGAGCGCGGCGTGATGAAGCGCATCGTGGTCAGGCGCTTCTTCTCCAGGATGAAGGTGATCGCGCGCGTCTCCGGGTGGTCGGACAGGGTCTGGAACAGGATGCTTGCCGTCATGTGCAGCCGGCCGTCACGCAGATAAAGGCGTGAGGAATGCTCAATCTCGTGCATCTCCTGCCGGGTCGGCAGGGAGAAGCCCAGCGCCTCCTCGATCCGGGCACGCTCGTCGCCCGCCGGGTCCAGCACGTCGATCCAGAGGGCGTTTTCGGGGATGCCCGCGCCGAGGGCGGAATCCTCTATCACCGATCCGTCGGTCAGATGGATGAAAAGGGGCATGGTCACTCCATTGCTTCGAAACGTCCGGCCTGACGGCGCGCCCGAGCCTAGCATGTTCGCCTGACGGCAACGTTACGTTCGCCGCGGACTGCGCTACGCTTTCGCCGCCAACTTTGCGGGAGGGGCGCATGACGCTCAAGATCATCGAGGTGACGACGACCAGCGGCTTTGCCGACACCGTGCGCGCGGCGGCCGAAGTCTTCGGCGCGACCGATGTGCGGGTGACGGAGCGACCGGCGGAGGGCTATGAGGCGGTCCGGGTGCTGGTCCCGGCCGCGCGCGGACAGGCGGCCCTCGACGCCATCCACCGGGCGGTCACCGGCTGTACCGACTGGCGCATCAACGTCATTCCGGTGGAAGCCACCCTGCCGCCGGCCAATCGCGGCGCCGACGCGGGGTCGGAAGGTACCGGCACGACGCGGGAGGAGATCTATCAGGACGTCGCGGGCGGGGGACGGATGAGCGTCGATTTCATCGTGCTCGTCGTGCTCTCGACCGCGGTCGCCGCCATCGGGCTCATCAGCGACAATGTCGCCGTCATCATCGGGGCGATGGTGATCGCCCCTCTGCTCGGCCCCAACCTCGCCTTCGCTCTCGCCGCCGCGCTCGGCGACCGCGCCCTCATGAGGCGGGCGGCCGTGACCAACGCGGCCGGC
>CAYGKX010000399.1:0-2048 GCA_964350225.1 uncultured Rhodospirillaceae bacterium
CAAACCACGGCGGTACGGGTAATGACCCGCCGTACATTATGAGGTGCGGGGGTGGCAGCGGGCTGGCGAACGCGGCCCAGCTACTCCTCTCCTCAATAGCCAACCCCCTCCACAAGGGTTGGCTCCACCCCCGGCCCCAATCCAACCGGTCCGGTTCCACCCCCGCTCCCTTCACAAGGAGCGGTTCCAAACCCGGGCCGACTTAGGAGCCGGAATTGATGGCGCACCTCTGTGTACAAGGGGTGCGCCCTCTCCTTTTATATGTTATCTAGTCGATTCTGTCAAGAGATTCAGAGACTTAAGATGGCCGACCGCCTGACGCTCAAAGAAGCCTTACGGACGAATCGCTTAGAAGACTTCATTCGGCAGGAGGAGAAGCGAGGTGTCGCCCCCGCGGACCGGAAGAAGTTCGATGCCTTGGTACGCAAGCTCACAGAGCCGAGATCAGGGCATCAAACATCCGGTTCCCCTTCTCGCGGTGGTTCTGCCGGAAAGTGAACTCCGCGAGATATTTGGGCATGTGCTTGCCGCTGATCTGAATGTGCGTTGAACGAACCGACGCCTTGAACAGCTTCCAGAAGCCCTCGACATTGTTGGTGTGGTGCGTCGCATCGGTGCGGTAGTCGTAGTAGCTCCACTCCTTTACGCCATGCTTCACGGCACCGTGCTTGTAGCCGTCACCCTTGAGTAAGTTGTACGAGTACAGTTCGTCCGTCGAGACGGTCGCACCCTTCTCCACGCGACCCAGAACGACACCGCGAAGGGTCTGCTTCTTCACGTTCGGAATGACGACGGTCTGCATCGCGCCGTCACGCTGTTTCAGGCCCATGACGATGGTCTTGCCCTCGGCACCGCGACCACGCTTGCCACCCGAACGACGGCCGCCGACATACGCCTCGTCAAGCTCGACGTGGCCGGTGAGCATCCCGCTCATGTCCGTCCGCTCCATCAGATCGCGGATCTTGTGGCCGATTCTCCAGGCGGTCTTATAGGTCACTCCAAGCTGACGCTGGAGTTCCTTGCCGGACACCCCGTGCCGCGTCGTGACAAACAGGAAGATCGCGTAGAACCACATTTGCAGCGGGGTACGCGTGTCCTCGAAGATCGTCCCGGCGGTCGGATAAACGTGATCGCCGCAGGCAGCGCAGGCCCACGCGCGACGGTCGGTCATACGATGGAAGGTGCTGACCTTGCCGCACGCACGGCATTCGTGCCGCATCCCGTAACGGAGACGCATCACATGCTCTAGGCAAGCCTCGTCGTTCGGGAACCGCTTGAAGAAGTCGCGGACGGAGAAGTCGGGCGCTTTCGAGGGTTTGTCGGTGCTGCTCATGAACCCTATATAGGGTCATGGATTACTTGTTTCAAGGGGATAAATCCCAATTTAAATCAAGATATTTTCGAATTATTGAGAGAGCTTTCTGATATTGTTAATGAAGACGGGCAAATTAGAGCCCAATTTAATGTTTCCGGCTTCAAGGTCAAGGATGGTCCTTATTGGGAGCGCTATGCGAGAGGTGAAAAATTTGTTTTTTGTGGCGCTATGCGTGATTTTGCGCTAGCTGATTCACGACGTTTGGAAGTACTCAAAGCCTGTGTTTCCGAAAATCGTGGTATCTCTTCCGATGATCTTTTCTCAATAATTGAACAATGCAATCGTTTGTGTAAAGCGGCTTATGAATGCGACAGTGACGGGATTTTGACCTATACAATGGCGAGTTCCGAACTGGGGCAGCTATTATCATTACTAGAGGATAATTTTGATGAGGCCGGAGAAGTAAAGTAGGATGATGTTAATCATTAATTAATTTTGCATGCACACTTATAAAATCTTTTGCATCTTATGAAGGTTTATTTATACTCAGAAAGTTGTTTTTCCTCGTGGAGATGCAAATGTCTGTCTACTACGTGAATAGAAATCAACAGTCGAACGGGGATTATGAAGTTCACCGTGCGGATAACTGCCCGACGCCAGCCCATGAAACAAATCGAGATTATCTGGGCAGCCATGCTTCCTGCCATACAGCAGTATCCGCAGCGAAGGCTAA
>CAYGKX010000399.1:2058-4122 GCA_964350225.1 uncultured Rhodospirillaceae bacterium
CTTGGTGCTCACCTGCCTGTCATACCGGATAGGTTTGCGTCCCTCTCTGTGTCAAGCATCAACCAGCTAAACATCGAACTGCGGGAACAGCCGGTTGTTCTCCAGGTGCACATGCTCCATCAGGTCGTCGATGAGCTTGCCGAGGCCCCTGTGGAGCGCGGTCCAGGTGGGGCAGGCGTCTTCGGGGAGGGTGAGGTTGCCGGTCAGCTCCTCGAGGCGGCGGAGGCGTTCGCCATGTTCGTCGTGCTCGATCCGCATGCGGGCGATCGGGTGGCCGATCATGGGGGCGCCGCCCGAGCGCATGAGGGGGAAGAGGACGATCTCCTCCTTCTGCATGTGGGACTCGAGCTCGGCCGCGAGCTCGCGCAGCGCGTCGGCGATGCCGGCCGGGACCTTCGGGTGCGCCTTGTGGGCGACCTGCACAGGCTCGGCGAGCCGGATTAGCTCCGGCTGTTCCCGGCGATGGGTCTCGTGATAGCGCTCCAGGATATGGTCGATGAGGGCGTCCGGCGCATCGGGCGCGGCGGGCGTCGCCTCCGGGTCGAGCGCGGCGAGCTCGGCGATCAGGCCGTCGACCGGAAGATGGGCCTCGTTCGCGGCATCCGCGAGGGAGCGGTCGCCGCCGCAGCAGAAATCCAGGCCGTGGCGCCGGAAGACGGCGGTCGCGCCGGGCAGCCGGCTGGCGACGGCGGCGAGCGTTTCGGACCCCGGGTCGATCGTGCCGGAGAAATGGTGGTCGGTCATGTCACTCTCCTCCCGTTGAGGGTGTGGCAGGGGGCGGGGCGCCGGGCACGAAGGCCGGCTCGCCGCGCCGGACGGCAATGCCGAGCTGCAGGCTTTCCGCGATGCGCTCCGCCCGCTCGATGAAATGGGTCGCCGCCGCGGGCGGACATTCGGTGTGCGCCGTCTCGCGGAACAGCTCCAGCCAGCGGGCGAAATGGCTGCGGTCGACCGGCAGGTCCTGATGTGCCTCCATCGGCCGCCCGTGGTAGCGGCCGGACATCAGCGCGACCGACGACCAGAAGGCGCACATGCGGTCGAGATGCGGCGCCCAGTCCGCGATACGGGCGTCGAAGATCGGCGCCAGCACGGGGTCGGCGCGGACCCGGTCGTAGAAGCGGTGGACCAGACGCTCGATCATGGCCTCGTCGATCCCGGTCGCCGCCTGGATCTCGGCGGTGATGCGGGCGCGGCGCTCTTCTGTGGTCTCGGTCGGCGCGGTCATGAAGGTTTCCCTGCAGGCCGGTGATTAAAGATGTAGATAATATACATCTTAATCGCTGTCGGTCAGGTGACGGGTTGTCGCACCCGGGTGTGGCGGGCAGGCGACGGGCGGCTGACCAGGAAGACTGCAACGGCCGCGCAGAACGCTCCCTGGAGGGCCAGGGCCCAGAGCGGCACGGAGAAAACCGCGCTCAGCGCCAGGGTCGCGGCCAGAGCGAGGAGGGCCAGGGCCTTTGCCGCCCGGGAGATGGCCCGCTCCCGATACCAGGCCCGGATGGGCGGGCCGAAGACCCGATGGCGCAGGAGACGACGATGGAGGCGCGGCGACGCCCGCGCAAAGGCGAAGGCGGCGAGCAGCAGGAACGGGGTCGTCGGCAACAGCGGAAGCGGAATGCCCGCGGCGCCGAGACCGAGGGACGACCACCCGATACCGAGCCAGACGGTCCGCTTCACGGTGACGCTCCGGCCCCCGCCGACCCGAAAATGTCAGGAAAATGGCGCAGTAGGGCGTTCGGTGTGTCCAGCAGGTCGGCGAGCGTGTACCGGTCCAGCACCGTTGTGAAGGCGGTCGTCGCTTCCTGCATGATGCCCGCCAGGCGGCAATCCTTGGCGATGACGCACCCGCTCGCCCCGGGACCGAAGCAGGCGACGATCTCGAAGTCGTCCTCCATGCGCCGGACGACCTCGCCGATGCCGATCGCCTCCGGCGACCGGGCGAGGCGGAGGCCGCCGTTCCGACCCCGCACCGTCTCGACGAAGCCTGCCCGTCCCAGTTCGTGGACGACCTTCATCAGGTGATTGCGCGAGATGCCGTAGCCCTCGGCAATCTCCGCGATCGTG
>CAYGKX010000400.1:0-1434 GCA_964350225.1 uncultured Rhodospirillaceae bacterium
TCTCGATCGGCCTGCAATATGGCGTGCCGCTGGAGGAGTTCGTCGAGGCCTACACCTTCACACGCTTCGAGCCGTCGGGCATGGTCGAGGGTAACGACGCGATCAAGATGGCGACATCGGTCCTCGACTACATCTTCCGTGAACTCGCCGTTTCCTATCTCAGCCGCAACGACCTCGCCCATGCAGAGCCGGACGACGTCATGCCCGACAGCATGGGAGACGGCGAGAATGAGAGCGCGCTGCAGGAACATGACCCGCTGGAGCAGATCAAGCATGTCGTTTCCGGCGGTTATGTCCGCAACCGCCTCGTCGTCCTGCCGGGTGGCGGGGGCAAGAGCGCCGGCGCGACCGCCGGCGGCGGCAATGGCTCACAGAATACGGCCGGGCAGGCACCCCGGTCGCCCGAAGCAGGCGTCCGTTCCGCATCGGCGTCCGGTTCCAATGGATCGGGCAACGGCTCGGCAGCGGTGCTTGCCCGCGAAACCTCGACCGAGGTTCTCGCGGTGGCTCCCGCCATCGTCAAGGAAGTCGACGAGAAGCTCGATCGTATCCGGGAAGCCCGGATGAAGGGCTACGAAGGCGATGCCTGCGGCGATTGCGGGAACTTTACGCTGGTCCGCAACGGGACCTGCCTGAAGTGCAATACCTGCGGCGCGACCAGCGGTTGTAGCTGATGGCATCGTTTGCCTGACCGTTACTCCTCCCTTACTGGCAGGGGGTGCGCAGAGCGCACCCCCTCTTTTTCGGTCTGGTTCCGGCATCGGGCGGTGGCGCACGCCGGGGGACGGAGGCAAGCCTGCGCCCTCGCCTCGCAATGGCGATCCTGGGGGGACATTCGGACGGGACGGCGTATCGGCCGCGGAACCGGGCTCTACTTCCTGGAGGTCGTCCCGTCCCGGAAGATCTGCTCCAGCGAATAGGGATTCTTCGCCGCGGGGGCACCGGGCGCACCGGAAGTCGTCGACGGGGGGGGTGCCGGGCGATTGGATGTCGCCGCCGGCAGCATGCGTTCGATCCTTCCGACATCACCGGGGCCATTCCCGGCCATCGGACCCGTCGCCGGTGGGGTCCAGATCGGCGCGCGGGCCACATGCCGATAGCCGACCGGGACGTCGAACAGGGTCTCCGGCATCGGCATCCGCCTGAGCCCGGACAACTGGAAGCGATAGGCGTAGACCGTACCGACAAAATGCATCCGGAGGTCCAGTTGGAACACGATGCCGTCGCCGGTCAGCCACGCGTCGCCATCCAGATAGGTGCGATCGGCCAGCCGGCCGCGCATCCGGTGCAACTCCAGCCGCTCGGCGCCAACGGTACGCCGGTCGGAGGTCTCGTCCGCCAGGCGCCGGCGGTCAAAAATGCCGGCATGGGGGCCGAGCTGGTCGAGCACAGCCTCGGTATAGGTCCTGTTCCGGTGGTCGAGGGTCCAGATCC
>CAYGKX010000400.1:1444-4117 GCA_964350225.1 uncultured Rhodospirillaceae bacterium
AGAATGCGCGTCACGCCCTGTCCCGGGAACTCGTGCCGCTGCATGCCCGGGCGGTGATAGAGACGCCCGCGCAGGCGCTGCCCGTCCGCGGTGACGGTCACGTCCGCCCGGAAACTCACCCGTGCGTTGCCCAGAGGGTCGAACGCATAGGCGTCCCACGCCGCCACCAAGGCCGCTGTGGCTATGGCGCCGCCGCAAATCGCAGATCGCAGGAGGCCGCCAATGGCTGAACGGGACCGCACTTCGAACATGTAACAAGTATATGTCGGATACTGCCGATTGAGGACAGAAAAGTCGGCGACAGGCGGATGCGACGATTGCCGAAACGGTAGGAATCGGATACCCACGGTTCGGCGGGGCCAAGGGGGGCGCCGGCGGAACACGGGGAACGGCGATGGCGAACGGAGCGGAAGCGCGCCTGGCGGATTTGGGCATCGAGTTGCCGGAGGCGATGGGCGCGAAGGGCAATTACGCGCCCTGGACACGGGCAGGCAACACCGTCTTCATCGCCGGCCAGGGACCATTCTGGAAAGGCGAAATCCTCCATAACGGCCGGTTCGGCGACGACCTGGATGTCGATGAGGGCATTGCCTGCGCGCGCCTCGTCGGGCTCAACATCCTCACGCAGGTGCGTGTTGCCTGCGGCGGCAGCCTCGATCGCGTCGTCCGCTGCGTGAAGCTGGGCGGGTTCGTGCAATGCACACCCGACTTCACCGACATGCACAAGATCATCAACGGCGCCTCCGACCTGATGGTCGAGGTGCTGGGCGCGGCCGGCAAGCACGCGCGCTTCGCCGTCGGCATGCAATGCCTGCCGATGGGAACCTCCGTCGAGATCGACGGCATCTTCGAAATCGAAACGAACTAAGCGAACGCGAGGAAATGGCCGTGGCCGGAAAGATCGACGCACGCCTGCAAGAACTGGGCATCACCCTCCCCCAGGCCGCGACGCCGGCCGCCAACTATGTGCCCTGGGTCGTCAGCGGCAACCTCGCCCATATCGCCGGCCAGGTGCCCTTCGACAAT
Organism: uncultured Rhodospirillaceae bacterium; assembly: GCA_964350225.1. Lineage (GTDB taxonomy): Bacteria > Pseudomonadota > Alphaproteobacteria > Bin65 > Bin65 > CAYGKX01. Next base: position 2,471 of record CAYGKX010000400.1, read on the forward strand.
GGCGAGTTGCGCTATGTCGGCAAGATCGGGGTGGATTTTTCGGTTGAGGAAGGACAGGCCTGCGCGCGGCTCGTCGGCCTCAATATCCTGGCTCAGGTCAAGGCGGCCTGCGACGGCGACCTCGACCGGATCGTCCGCTGCGTCAAGATGGGTGGCTTCGTCAACTGCCTGCCGGATTTCACCCAGCAACCGCTCGTCATCAATGGCGCGACCGACCTGTTCGTCGAGATTTTCGGCGACGCCGGCAAGCCGGCGCGCTTCGCCGTCGGCGCCGCCGGCTTGCCTCTGGGAGTCGCCGTCGAAATCGACGCGCTGTTCGAGATCGCCTGAGAGTAACGGCGCGCAGACGCAGGTCGCATCAAGCCGATCAAGGGCGTCTTCCCGTCTTCCCCCCTTCTTGAGACGACGGCGCCGGCGGCTCCTCTGAAAGAGACATACCAGTAGGACAGAGGCCTTATCCTGACGAGCGGCAAACGGCCCCGCCTCGAAGGGTGAGAGGACGCCTCCCTCGGACAGCCTCACCTCCGACGACTTTCCGGCAATCCCCGCGAGAGATCGCACATCGCCCCTTGAATGCGATCAAACGCTCACCATATGTGAGCAATCGTTCACTCAAGAGGCCCGTTATGCGCTCCGCTCTCTTCAACGCCCTCTTCTACGCCTATTCCTTCGCCTTCCTGCTCGGCGTGCTGCCCCTCACGCTCCTGCCGTCCCGGCGTCCCCTGGCTCGTGCCCTCCGCTTCTGGGCGCGGGGCGTGCTCGTGTTGATGCGCGGCGTGATGGGGATCCGGGTAACGGTCGACGGCCTCGACCGGTTGCCCCGGGACGGCGGCTATATCCTGGCCGGCAAGCACCAGTCGGAATGCGACGGTATCGTTTTACTGGCGAAGGTGCCGGACCTGGCCTGCATTGCAATGAAGGAACTGGCCGACCTGCCGCTCGCCGGCCCGATCCTGCGCAAACTGGAAATGGTCCTGATCGACACGGAGGGCGGCCGCTCGTCACGCGACGCGCTGATCGACGGCAGCCGTGCGGCCGCCACGGCCGGCCGGCCGATCGTCATCTACCCCGAAGGAACCCTCATGGCGGTGGGTGAAGCCGGCCCCTATCGCGCCGGCGTCTATCATCTTGCCCGCGCGCTCGACCTGCCGGTCTTTCCGGTGGCAACGAATGTCGGCCTGCGCTGGGACCGGCGTCAGTTCCGGAAGACGCCGGGTCGGGCGACCGTCGAAATCCTGCCGCCCCTTCTGGCCAACGCGGACAAGTCCGGGTTCATGCAGGAGCTTCAGGACATTCTGGAAACCCGCTCGAACCGCCTGGCGACGACCGCGGAGACGATGACGATGACGATGACGACGACGATGACGGCGGACCCGCCGCCGCAAGACGCTCAGAGAGGCATACCAGAGGCGGTCATCCTTCCTTGGCCGCCTGTGCCTGCGCGACGCGGGCGGTCTGTGCAAGCTGCGCCGGGCTCGGTGTAGGCCGACCTTTCCCCCGTGCTTCGCCGCCCCGGGTGACAGCGGCACCCCGTTTCCCCAGCCTGACGCCGGGGGCCAGCCACAGGGTGACAGCCGTGCCCAGGAGTGCCGCAAGGGCGAAGAGCCCGACATCCGCCCATTGCAGCCAACCACGCATCGTCTCCGC
>CAYGKX010000401.1:0-4107 GCA_964350225.1 uncultured Rhodospirillaceae bacterium
GGCGAGCGGCAGGAGAAGCGGGCGCGCGACGATCAACACGTAGACGATCAACGCGATGATCCCCAACGCGGCGCATATATTCAGAAAGCGCGGCGATCCGCCGCTCAGGAAGGTCTTGCGCTCTTCCGGCTGCATGGCGGGCGAGTTTAAGCAGTCCCCCTATGACTGTCGATAGCGTGCAAACACGCCTTCGCCCGGCACAGCGTCACGGTGCCACCCCTTGGGGACTGACGGCTTCAAGCCCGCCACCGTCGGAAGGCCGCGCCGCGAGCGCGGTTCCCAATGGCAATGATGCGCTCTAGACTGCGCGCAATGCGTCAGGGCCGAGCGTCCGAGGCGCGTTGGTACGAGGCAAACGCCCGGAACGGGCATCACGAAAGGGAGAGAGGATGAAACTGTTCACGAAAGGGACCGCGCTGTCCGCCGCCATGGTGGCCGCGCTCGCACTTTCCGCCGGACCGGTGGCGGCGCAGGACGTCAAGCTGGGCTTCCTGGGCGGCATCACCGGCCCCATCGCGGCACCGGCGGTACATATCGTCAACGCCGCGCAGCTGGCGATCAACCAGATCAACGAACAGGGCGGCCTGGACGGGCGCAAGTTCGTCATGCCGCTGGCCGACACCAAGTGCGACAGCCAGAATGCCGTTGCCGCCGCGAACAAGCTGGTCAATATCGACCAGGTCGCGGGTATCGCCGGCGCGCTCTGTTCGGGCGCAACCATCTCGGCGGCCAACGCGGTGACGGTCAAGGCCGGTGTCACGATGATTTCGCCGTCGGCGACCTCGCCCGCCATCACGGAACTCAAGGACAAGGACACGCTCTTCCGCGTGGCGCCGTCGGACGGTTTCCAGGGTGTCGTTCTCGCCAAGGCGCTCCTCGCTCAGGGCATCAAGAAGGTAGCGGTCACCTACGCCAACACCGACTATGCGAAACCGCTGGGCGAAGCCTTCATCAAGGCCTTCAAGGCAGGCGGCGGCGAGGCTGCCTCGCAGATCCACGAGGACAAGAAAAGCTCCTATCGCTCGGAACTGGCGACGCTCCGTCGCAGCGGCGCTTCGCTTCTGGTGGTGGTCGGTTATCCGCAGGGCAGTGCCGGCGTGATCCTGCGCCAGGCCATCGAAGGCGGCCTATTCAAGCGTTTCGCGGGGCCGGAAGCGATCTATGACGAGAAGCTGTGGAACCAGATCGGCCTCAAGAACCTCGAAGGCCTGCTCTACACCAAGCCGGCCGTTTCCAAGGGCAAGGGCGCGGAGATCTACGAAAAGGCCATGAAGGCCTACAAGCCGAAATCCTTCGGCCAGCTCTTCACCGCCCAGACCTACGACGCGACCTTCATCACCGCGATGGCGCTGGCCAAGACCGGCGGCAAGCGGGAAGGCATGCCCGAAGCAATCCGCGCGGTCACCAGCGAGGATGGCGAGACGATCTATCCCGGCGAGTGGAAGAAGGCGGTCGCCGCGATCAAGGCCGGCAAGAACATCAAGTATGTCGGCGCCAGCGGCACGATCGTATTCGACAATGCCGGCGACATCGCGCCGCGATACGACTTCCTCGTTCTCAAGAACGGCAAGTCGGAAGTGCTCAAGACCTACTAGGCTTCGGCACATGACCTGACAAAACGGCCGGTCCGGGGATGCCCGGGCCGGCCGTTCCTTTTTGTGCCGCAGGGTTCGTGCTGCGCCGAAGCGCTCTCCCTATCCCTGCTCCTGCCTCAGGACCGGCGGCCGCTCCGGCAGGAGGCCCCGCGGGAAGCGCTGGAGCACGATCTGCAGCAGGAGGCCGACGGCGAACCAGCGGATATAGGTCAGCCGCTGGGCCCATTCGCGGGGGAACAGGTTGTCGGCCACGATGGGGGTCATCGACCACAGGGCCCAGACGAGAAAGACGCCCAGCAGGACGCCCCGGTTGTTGCCGCTGCCGCCGACGATCATCATCACCCAGGCGAGGAAGGTGACGACCAGCGGCTCGATCGCCGACGGGCTGAGAAACTTGAAATAATGGGCCGAGAGCGCACCCGACAGCCCCATGAAGGCTGAGCCGATCACGAACGCCTGCAGGCGGAAACGTTCGACATTCTTGCCGGCGGCGGCTGCCGCCACCTCGTTGTCGCGGATCGCCCGCATGACCCGGCCCCAGGGCGATCGCTGGGCCCGCTGGCAGAAGAGATAGAGCACGGCCACGATGACCAGCAGCAAGATCAGGAAAAACAGGTCCGTCCCGAAAAAGCCGCCCAGACCCTCGAGCGGCCGGGGAATGTCCTTGATGCCGATCGCGCCGGCGGTAAGCGAGCCGAAATTCAGCGCCGTAATGCGGATGATCTCCGCCACGCCGATGGTCGCGATGGCGAGATAGTCGCTTCTGAGACGCAGGCAGATGCGCCCGATCACCCAGGCGATCGCTGCGGCAAGGATGACCGCGCCGAGCCAGCCGAGGGGTACCGGCAACCCGAAGCCGCCGAGATGCCCCGGGTTGGCGGCCGCGGTCAGGATGGCCGAGGTATAGGCGCCGACCGCGAAAAATCCGGCGATGCCGACATTGAAGAGGCCGGCGAAGCCCCAGTTGATGTTCGCGCCGAGAACGGTGACGCCGAAGATTGCCGCCTGGATGCCGAAGAGGATCAGGAACTGCCCGATATCCATTACAGCACCCTTCCCCTGAAGAGCCCGGTCGGCCGCACGATCAACACCAGGACCATGACGGCGAAGGCGACGGCGGTCTTGTAATCGGGCGAGACCAGCGGGTCGTTGCCGATCCAGGGATAGGTCGACAGTTCCTCCATCGCGCCGATGATGAGGCCCCCCGCGATCGCGCCGTAGGGCTGGCCGAGACCACCGAGGATGGCTGCCGCGAACATGGGCAGCAGCATGTCCCAGCCCATGGCGGGCTTGAGTTCCGTGTCCAGGCCGAGCATCACGCCACCCGCCGCCGCGAGACCGGCGCCGATCAGCCAGGTCCACATGATGACCCGTTCGGTATTGATGCCGGAGACCCGGGCGAGATCGGCATCGTCGCTCATCGCCCGCATCGCCTTGCCGGTGCGCGTCCGCTTCAGGAAATGGTGAAGCGCAACCATGAGCGCGATCGCGATCACGACGATCAGGACATGCCGGTCGAGGACGCGGAAGGGATGCAGATGCTCGATGGGCGGCGCGATGCCCTGGGAATAGCGGACATTGTCGACGCCCCAGAAGACCTGGACGACCGACCGTATCATCAGGGCGATGCCGAAAGAGGCGATGACGACGATGATCGGCTTGGCGTTGCGGAAGGGCCGGTAGAAGAGCTTGTCGATCACCACCCCCGACACTGCCGCCATGACGACGGCGAAGGGCAAGGCCGCCCAGGGCGACCAGTCGAGTGTCGTCACGACGACGAGGGCGAAATAGGCCCCCAGGGTCATGAAATCGCCATGGGCGAAATGGGCGAAGCGCAGGATGGCGAAGAGGAGCGAGATGCCGATCGCGCCCAGCGCGTAGACGCTGCCGAGGACGAGCGCCGGGATCAGGTAGAAGTTGACGAACTCGATCATGGTTGCCGCTCCCCTCGCTCAGCCGCCCAGGAAGGATTCGGCGACCTCGCGGTTCGCGAGGAGGTTGGCGCCGGTGTCGGTGAAACGGTTCTGCCCGGTCACGAGGACATAGCCACGATCGGCGATTTCCAATGCCTGACGGGCGTTCTGCTCGACCATCAGGATGCCGACGCCGGTCTTGTTGACGTCGACCACGCGCTCGAAGATCTCCTGCATGACCCGGGGCGACAGGCCCGCGGTCGGCTCGTCGAGCATGAGGAGCTTGGGTTCGGTCATCAGCGCGCGGCCGAAGGCGACCATCTGCCGCTGCCCGCCCGACAGTTCGCCGGCCGGCTGCTTGCGCTTCTCCTTCAGCGGGGGGAACAGCTCGTAGACCTGGTCCAGAACCGGCTTGAAATTGTCGCGCCGCGTATAGGCGCCCATTTCGAGGTTCTCGTGGACGGTCAGGCTGGGAAAGACATTCCGTTCCTGCGGCACATAGGCCATGCCGCGCGGCACGAGCTCGTCCGGCCGCAGGTTGGTGATCTCGGACCCTGCCAGGAGAAGCTGCCCCTCGCGGACATGGACGAGGCCGAAGA
>CAYGKX010000402.1:0-4102 GCA_964350225.1 uncultured Rhodospirillaceae bacterium
AAGTCTTCGGCGCCGAAGCGGCGATAGGCGTCGTGGGCGACCGCGCCGACCAGCGCGGCATAACCGTCGCCGGTCAGGTCGGGGATCAGGTCCACGCCATACAGTGCCCGCGCCTCTTCGGGGTCGGCAAGGGGGTCGTGAACGTCGACGACATGTCCCATCTCGCGCAGGGCCGCGACGATGTCGATCACCCGGCTGTTGCGCAGGTCGGGGACGTTCTCCTTGAAGGTCAGGCCCAGGACGAGGATGCGGGAACCGGGCGCCAGCCGGGCGGCGATCTCGCGGGCGACGAAACCGCCCATGCCGTCGTTGATGCGCCGGCCGGCGAGGATCACCTCCGGCTCGTGACCCATCGCCTGGGCGCGGTGGGCCAGGTAATAGGGGTCGACGCCGATGCAGTGGCCGCCGACCAGCCCCGGCGTGAAGGGCAGGAAGTTCCACTTCGTCCGCGCCGCCTCCAGCACGTCGTAGACCGACAGGCCCATGCGGTGGAAGATCATCGCCACTTCGTTGACGAAGGCGATGTTGATGTCCCGCTGGGCGTTCTCGATCACCTTCGCCGCCTCGGCGGTGCGGATGGACGGCGCGACATGCACGTTGCCGTTGGTGACCGTGCCATAGACCCGGGCCAGCATCTCGGCAGTCTCCGCGTCCTGTCCGGCGACGACCTTGGTCAGGGCGGCGAGGCCATGTTCCTTGTCGCCGGGGTTCATTCGCTCCGGAGAGTAGCCGAGGCGGAAATCCCGACCCAACGCAAGACCGGAGACGCGGGCAAGGATCGGCCCCATCACCTCTTCGGTCGCCCCGGGATAGACCGTGCTTTCCAGCACCACCGTGGCGCCCGACGTCAGGTGGGCGCCGACGGTCTCCGCCGCCGCTTCGACCGCGGACAGGTCGGGGATATTCTCCGCCGTGACCGGGGTGGGCACGGTGACGATGAAAAGGTCGCACCCCGCCATCGCCGCGGGATCGTCGGTGAAGGTCGTGCGCGTCGTCTTCAGGTCCGCGGGTTCGACCTCCCGTGTCCTGTCCTCGCCCGCCGTCAGCTCCGCGATGCGACCGGCACTCAGGTCGTAGCCGACGACGTCGTAATGCCGGGCCAGCGCGACGGCCAGCGGCAGTCCGACATAGCCCAGCCCGACGACGGCGATACGGGAAGGGCCAATCGGGGAGGGGGCAATCGCGGAAGGGTCGATCGAAGGGGGATGGTTCACGGTTTGGGACATTTCAGGGCGGATGCGTTCTCGCTCGACGGCCGGGCAGCGGTACAGACGGCCCGGTATATTGTCAACCGCACTGCCGAACGCCCGGCGCTTGACGTTCACGAAATGAACAAGCTAACGTTCACCCGGTGAACGCGCGGGATCGCACCGGGCCCGACCGCAGAGGGCCCGTCAGGGCGCCGGCGCCGTTCGCGGAACGCGACGATATCTGGTCGACAACAGGTCGAAACGGTTCGAAGGTCCCCATGGCCAACGGCAAGGGCGGCACGTCCGCCGCCGATCAGGAAACGGAGATCACCCTCGGCGTGCTCGACGCCGTCGAGGAGAACGCCTCGGTGACCCAGCGCTCCGTCGCGCAGGATCTCGGCATCGCGCTCGGCCTTGCCAACGCCTATCTGAAGCGCTGCATCAAGAAAGGCCTGATCAAGGTCCAGCAGATGCCGCCCAACCGCTATGCCTATTACCTGACGCCGAAAGGCCTGGCGGAGAAATCGCGGCTGACGACGGAGTACCTCACCTCTTCCTTCACCTTCTTCCGGCGGGCCCGCACCCAGATGGAGGAATTGCTCGACCGCTGCGCCGCGCGCGAGTGGCGGCGGGTGGCGCTGATCGGCGCCAGCGAGCTGTCGGAAATCGCGGCGCTGTGCAATACGGAGCACCGTCTGGACCTTGTGGTCGTCGAGCCCAAGACCGACCGGCTGCGCTTCGCCGGCCTGCAGGTGGTGCCCGATCTCGAGACGGCGGGCCCGGTCGACGCCGCGATCGTCACGGCCTACGCCAAGGGGCAGGCGGCATACGAAGCGACGCGTCGTAAGCTCCCGGACGCGCATATCCTGACGCCCCGGGTCCTCCGGGTGCGCCGCGCCGCGCTGGACGGAGAGGACGCATGATGCGCCGCTGGTATGTCGCCCAGACCCATCCGCGGGCGGAGCCGCAGGCGATCGGACACCTGCGCCGCCAGGGGTTCGAAGTCTATTTGCCGCAATATCGCAAGACGCGCCGGCATGCCCGGCGGCTGGAACGGGTGAAGGCCCCGCTTTTCCCCGGCTATCTTTTCGTTGCCCTCGATGTCGCGCGGGAGCGGTGGCGGTCGATCCGCTCGACCGTGGGCGTCCGCGGCCTGATCTGCGAGGGGGAGACGCCCGTCGCCGTGCCGGACGGCGTGGTCGACGACATTCGCGCGCGCGAGGATGCCGACGGGCTGATCGACGTGCCGGCGCGAGCCGCCTTCACGCCGGGGGAGCCTCTGCGCATTCTCGACGGGCCGCTGCGCGACCAGATCGGCCTATTCGAATGCGCGAGCGACGGGGACCGGATCGTCCTGCTCCTGAACCTCCTGGGACGCCAGGTTCGCTGGTCCGTTGCGAGCAGCGCCGTCGCGTCGCCGGCCTGAATTCTCGCCGGTGCGTCGCTTCGCGGCTTGAATTCCGGCACTGGAGTATGCGCATGTGCGTACAACAACCGGAACCGCCTCGACGCATATGCCTTCACCCTCGCTGACCGCCCCGTCCGATCGGGTTCGAACCGCACTGCGGATCGCCATGGCTGTCATGATCGGGGTCACCCTGCCCAGCATCGTCACTGGCCGCGCGCCCCTCGCCGTCCTGATCCCGCTCGCTTTCCTGATCGCCCTCGCCCGCGTGTGGCGCGTCCGCGACACGGTCCTGCCGCGTCTGCGTCCGCTGCCGCCGCTGGGATGGGGCATGATCGTCCTGCTTGCCTGCCTGGCGATCAGCGCCGCCCTTTCGGTCGACCCGGCGGGCTCCGCGCTTGTCTGGCTCAAGGCTGTCGGGGTGCTGGCCGTCGGCTTGGTCTTCTATTTCGCCCTGTCCAGCGACCCGCGACTCGTCGACATATCCCTCAAGTCGATGGTGATCGCGAGCGTCTTCGCCTTTCTCCTCGTCTATCTGACCCTGTTCGTGTCGCACGAGATCATGATCCCGATCCGTATGCGGCATATCGGGAATGTCGATCTCGCACGTCAGGCGATGAAGGCCTACGGCTCGGTCATGCCCTTGATGATCCCGCTTCTGATCTGGGCGGGCTGGCGCCTGCGGGGCGCCTGGCGCTGGGTCGCCTGGCTCCTCATTCCGCCGAATGTCGCGACAGTGCCGATGCTGCAAGCAAAGGCCGGGCTCCTCGGCCTCGCGGGCGGTCTGGCACTGGTCTTGCTCCTGTGGCTGATGCTGCGGATCGCGTTCAAGTGGCGGGTCGCCCTGGTCGCCTGCCTGCTGCTGATCGCCGTCGCCGGCGCGGGCCTCCTGTCGTCGCGGCTGCCGACGCCGCCTTATCAGGGGCCGCAGAGCCTAAGGGTTCCGACTTACATCATCGATGCGCATCGGCAGATCATCTGGGGCCTGTCCGTGCAGCATGTCTTCGACCGGCCGGTTTTCGGCTACGGCCTCGACACGGCCTGGCGGCTGCCGGGCGCCCAGAAGATCATCCCGGGCTTTGAGCAGGAATACATCCCGCGCCATCCCCATAACTGGGTGATCCAGCTGATCGTCGAGGCCGGGTGGCTCGGGCTTCTTGCCGCCCTCGGACTGCTCTTCCTTTTGCTGCTGCGGATCTGGCGGGGTCTGCGGAGGGGCTATGCGGGCGCCTGGGCCGCGGCGGGGGCCACCGGCGCCTTCTTCGCCTCGAGCCTGGTGAACTTCAATGTCTGGGCCTATTGGTGGCAGGCGATCTTCTACCTGGTGCTGGCCCTGACGCTGACAGCCGCGCCGCGCACCGCGTCCGCCGCCGAGGCCTCCTCCTCCGCGCCGCCCGCGCCCCCCTCCTCCACGCCGCCCACACCCCCCTCGGCACCTGTGGCGGGGTAAACGCCGCTCGGCCGGCTCCGGGAGCCAAGCAGCATGAGGCCGCCGACCAGGCCCCAG
>CAYGKX010000403.1:0-4097 GCA_964350225.1 uncultured Rhodospirillaceae bacterium
CGAGGGGGCGAAGACGCTGAAGCTCGATGGGAAGGTCGGCACCCTGTCACCCGGAAAGGAGGCGGACATCCTCCTCCTCGACGCGAACGCGATCAACGTCGCACCCCTGAACCACGTGCCGGGCGCCGTCGTGACCCTGATGGCGCGGTCGAATGTCGACACGGTTTTCGTCGCCGGCAAGGCGCGCAAGTGGCAGGGCAGGCTGCTCGACGCCGATATCCCCAAGCTGCGCGCCGAACTCGAGGCCTCCCGAGATTATCTCTTCAAGGCCGCCGGGATCGAACAGGACCTGTTCCGGAAGTAGGGCACGGGAGCCAGCCACTCGTCGGCCTGCTCGATTGCCCGCCTTCCCTCCTCAATCGGGGGGCAGGACGCTAGCGAATGCGTGTGCCGCCAGACATGGCCTCCTTGCGCGTTTGTTCTGTTAAACAGAATGCTGGACTTGTCTTCGAAACAAACTACACTCCGGTACCAACAAGCGACGGATCCGTAAGCGGGCCTCGACGATAACGCCCCCCGACGAACGGCGCGGGCGACGAGGGAGGACAGATCATGGCCAGCGACGTTGGCGTGAAGACGGCTGCCGGGCGGCCGGCGAGCGACATCAACCCCTTTTCCGAACAGGTCGACCGCATCCTCGCGGGCGCCATCGACCTGCATTGCCACAGCGGCCCGGCGGTGATGCCGCGCAACATCAATCATATCGAGGAGATGCACGACGCCGCGGCCAACGGCCTGCGCGCGGTGCTGATCAAGGACCACTACTACTCCGCCACGCCGATCACGGAGCTTCTGAACGAGCAGTATCACCACCTGCCGGTCCGGCTGTTCTCCGGCGTGCCGCTGAACAATACGGCGGGCGGCTTCAACATCTACGCCGTCGACCACGGCCTGGCGCTCGGCGCGAAGCTGGTCTGGATGCCGACCTTCTCCGCCGCCAACCATATCGGTCACGGCGACAAGAAGAACTTCCCCCACACCAGCATGCCGCTGATGGAGCCGTCTCCGCTGACGGCGCTGAAGGACGACGGCAGCCTGATCGACGAGATATTCCCGATCCTCGACAAGATCGCGGAGCATGACGCGATCCTCTCCGGCGGGCATCTGGGCATCCACGAGATCTTCCCGGTGTTCGAGGAGGCGAAGAAGCGCGGCGTCCGCCGGCTGCTCTGCAACCACCCGACCTTCCTGATCGGCGCCAGCCACGAGGACATCGCGGAACTCGCCCGGATGGGCGCCTATGTCGAGCACTCCATCTGCATGTTCATCCCCGAGGCCTACACCTTCTACGAGCCCGACGCCCTGAAGGCGCTGATCGAGGCGGCCGGCGTCGACAAGACGATCCTCGGCTCGGACCTTGGTCAGGAAGGCAACTGCTGGCCCGTGAAGGGCTTCCGGAACGTCATCTGCATGTGCCTCGATCTCGGCTATTCGGAAGCGGAGATCAAGGCCATGATCGGGGGCAACCCGGCCAAGCTGCTGGGCCTGGATCCGCTCGACTAGGGAAATACGAATGCTCTCTTCCGACCGCCCGCTCGCCCAGGACTTCCGAACCCGGCTCGCCGCGGGTGAACTCGTCGTCGGCACCTTCCTCAAGACGCCCACGGGGCACGCGACCGAGATCCTCGGTGACATCGGCTTCGACTTCGTCGTGCTCGACGAGGAACACGCGCCCTTTGACCGGGGCGACATCGACCGCATCATGGTCGCCACCCGGGCGGCGAACACGGCCGGCATCGTGCGGGTGCCGAGTGCGGCGCCCGCGGGCATCCTCTCGGCGCTCGACTGCGGCGCCCTTGGCGTCCTTGTCCCGCATGTGACGAGCCCCGAGATGGCGGCGAAGGTCGTCGCAGCCTGCCGCTATCGGGGCGGGAAGCGCGGCTTCTCCAATTCGCCCCGGGCCGGCGGGTACGGCCGGCTGGGCATCTGGGACCATGTCGATGCGAACGATGCCGCGACGACGGTCATCGCGATGATCGAAGACCCGGAGGCGGTCGACGGCATCGAGGCCATCGTTGAGACCGACGGGCTGGATGCCGTCTTTATTGGCCGGGGTGACCTGACCGTTGCCTACGGCGTCGCGTCCCCGGGCGCGGACGAGATCGTCGGCGCGACCGAGAAGATCGTCGCCGCCGCGCGCGCGGCTGGCAAGGCGGTGCTCGCCATGACAGCGGGCGGCGACGACGCCGCCTGGCTGAAGGGCCTCGGCGTCAACGGCATGATCGTCGCCTCCGACCAGGCCTTCCTGCGCCAGGCGGCGACGAAGACCCTCCAGGATTTCCACAAGCTGCGCGGCTGACCCCGCTGCCCGACCGACAGGAGCGTTCGCGATGTACGACAACTCCGATCCCCGTTCCCGCCTTGCCGCCGCCGCTGCGCCCGCTGCAACCGTCACTGACGGCTTCGCGGCGGCCGAATATCTCAAGTTCTATGAGACCGATCCGCAGGAAACCGGCGGCGGCGCCAGATCCTGGTATGGCCGCGGCCAGAATTTCATCGTCGCGTTGAGCGAGACGGAGCCCGGGACGGTCCTGGAGCGGCACGGCCAGCCGGACGAGTATGTTGTCCTCCTTGAACACGCGGACACCGGGATCGAGGTATCCTGGAACGACCAGAAGGAGGCCGTGCCCGGCTATGCCATCGTCATCGTGCCGCCGGGCGACAGCCGGATTGTCGTGCCGAACGGCGGGCGTATCGTGCGCCTGTTCACGACCCGGTCCGAGGACCTGGCCGCGAAATGCGGAAATGCCGACGCCTATGCCGAGGCGCATCCCCACATTCCGCCCTTCGAGCCCTGGCCGGAGCCGGTCGGCGGCTACCGTATCCGCCCCTACAGTCTGGACGTGCCGAAGGAAGAGGGACGCTTCGGCAAACTCTTCCGCTGTACGACCTTCATGGTCAATTTCTTCGAGCCGATGATGGGGTCGCGCGACGAGACGCTTTTGTCGCCCCACCATCACGACGATTTCGAGCAATGCTCCCTCGCGCTGGAGGGCGACTTCATGCATCACATCCGCTGGCCCTGGACCAAGGACATGCGCCAGTGGCGGCCGGACGACCACGAGTTCTGCGGGTCCCCCTCCGTCTGCGTGATCCCGCCGCCGTCGATCCACACCTCCCGCTGGCTGGGGGAGGGGCGGCACCAGCTGGTCGACATCTTCTCCCCGCCGCGGGTCGATTTTTCGAAACAGCCGGGCTGGGTCCTCAACGCCGAGGACTACCCGATGCCCGACGGCGCCTGAGGGAGCGGCGGCGCGCCATGCCCCGGATCGCGGGAACATCCCAGGGCGACGGCATCCAGGCGGTGCTCCTTGCCCTCCATCTTCTGGAGCATATGGCCCAGCACCGGGGCAGCGTTGGGGTGACCGAACTGGCACAGGCCTTCGAAACGACGAAGAGTCGAATTCACCGTCATCTCCGCACCTTGATCGAGGGCGGTTATGTCGTGCAGGAACCCGGCGGCGACCGTTACCGCGTCAGCGCACGGCTGATCGCGCTGGGCGAGGCGGTGAGCGAAAGCTTCGACCTTTCCGCCGCGGCACGGCCCTTCATGTACGAACTGCGCGACACGCTGGGGCACAGCGTTGCGGTCAGCGTGCCGGAACCCGACGGGATGCGCATTCTGTCGGTCCTGCGCGGCGGCTCGAATGTCGAGATCGGCGTGAAGCCAGGTTCCCTGCTGCCCTATCACTGTTCGTCCCAGGGAAAGCTGACCCTTGCTTTCGGGGATGCGGAGCACAGGCGTCAGGTCCTGGCGAGCACCCTGAGCGCCCAAACCCCGGAAACGATCGCCGACCCGGTCAGGCTGGAAGCGGAACTCGCAGCGATACGCACCCGCGGCTGGGCGTCCTCGGCCAACGAGGTGGTCATCGGCCTGAATGCGCTGGGCGCCCCCATATTCGACCCCTTCGGCCATTTCCTCGGGACGATCGCCATCGTCGATTCCGTGCAGTTCATCACCAATGAACCGACGCGCCGTCAGATCGACGCCGTGCTGAAAACGGCCGCGCGCGTCTGCACGGCCCTCGGCCGCCGGGAGGCAGGCTGATGGTGAACGGGCGCATATCGTCCGCCGTGCCGTCGAATTCAGTTTCGAT
>CAYGKX010000404.1:0-331 GCA_964350225.1 uncultured Rhodospirillaceae bacterium
CGTCGCCGTTGACGATGCGCCGGGCGAGACCCTCGGCGATGGCGGTCTTGCCAACACCGGGATCGCCGATGTAGAGCGGGTTGTTCTTCTGCCGGCGGCACAGGATCTGCACCGTCCGCTCAACCTCTTCCTCACGGCCGATGAGCGGGTCGATCTTGCCCTCCGCCGCCTTGGCGTTGAGGTCGACGCAATAGGCGGTCAGCGCTTCCTTGCCCTGCTTGACGACATTCTCGGACTGGGTTTCGTCCTCCGTCCCGCTGGCGGTGTACGCCTGTTCGTGGCCCGGAACCTTGGCAATGCCGTGCGAAATGTAGTTGACCGCGTCGAACCG
>CAYGKX010000404.1:341-4090 GCA_964350225.1 uncultured Rhodospirillaceae bacterium
GTCCTGCTCCTGCAGGAAATACGCTGCATGGCTTTCGCGCTCGGCGAACATCGCGACCAGTACGTTGGCGCCGGTTACTTCCTCGCGCCCCGACGACTGGACATGGATGGCCGCCCGTTGCAGCACGCGCTGGAAGCCGGCGGTCGGCTTGGAATCCTCGCTGTGATCGCTGATCAGACCCTGGAGTTCGGTCTCGATGTAATCGGTGAGGTCGCTGCCCAGTTTCTCGACGTCCACACTGCAGGCGCGCAGAACGGCGACCGCGTCCTGATCGTCGGTCAGAGCAAGCAGGAGATGCTCCAGGGTGGCGAACTCGTGATGTCGTTCGTTCGCCAGCGCGAGGGCACGGTGAAGGCTCTTTTCCAGGTTTGCGGATAGCATGAGCGGGGCTGCGGCTCCTCTACAAAGCTAGCGGGCGGACCGGGGTCCGGCCCGGCGGATTGCCCCTGTCGCAGATGCGACCGGGGTGGTCATCCTGCTGTCCTGCCGTCTCAATCCTTTTCGAGCGTGCATTGCAGCGGATGCTGATGTTTACGGGCGAATTCCATCGTCTGCGTCACCTTGGTCTCGGCCACCTCGTAGGTGTAGACCCCACAGATGCCGACGCCACGCTGGTGGACATGAAGCATGATCCGGGTCGCTTCCTCGCGATTCTTCGCGAAAAACCGCTCCAACACATGCACGACGAACTCCATCGGTGTGTAATCGTCGTTCAGCATCAGAACCTTGTACATGGCCGGCTTCTTCGTCTTCGTCCGCGAACGGACGATGACGCCAGTCTGGCCGTCGTCATTGTTCCGATCCGTATCGCCGCCCATGTCCGCTATGTCCGATACGCCCCTTTCGTCGGCTTCGCCCGGTGTCGCGGCCCGCATACCCTGTCGCGGGGTGCGGCCGCCTCTTGCTCGTTCAGATATGCATCATGTTATTTGATTTCAAAGGGCAGCGTGAAGAGGCTTCAGGCCGGCCCGCGAAAAAAGATCGGAAGGCTCCCTCCGTCTGCGGCGTCCCTCGTGACACGAGCCCCTGCCCTGGACAGCCGGACACGGCCCGCAACCCCACGCAAAACGGGCCCGGTCGTTGACCGGGCCCGATGTCATCGCCCCGCCCGCCGCGCCTTCTGGAGGGCGCAGCGCCGGGCCGTTTGCCGTTGGCGCAGGCGTACCGGCGGGCTAGCTCGCCCGGGCGGCTTCCATCGCCTTCTTGACCTGGGTCTCGAGCGGAGCCGCAATCTCGGCGGCCATCTTCATCGCCTTGTCGGAAAGATCCTGACCCGTGTCGAGGCAGGCCGACAGGTGCTTTGAAGCAAAGTCCGACTGCAGTTCGACGACATCCTGCAGGGTCTTGCACGCCAGGAGCTGCTCCCCGTTCTTCACGGTCGCGTCGAAAGCCGACTGGTTGAAGGCCGCGATGTCCTCGCCAAGCGTTTCGATGCTCTTGGCCGCGAGGGAGCCGGCCGTCATCCAGGCATCGAAGGCGGAGCGCTGCATCTCGAACAGGTTGTCGATCGTATCGGCGACCGGCGGGTAGGACTTCACGGCCGCCGCCTTCGCGGCGGCGGAGGCCTGCTTCATGGTGGCGGTCACAGCCTTTTCCGTCTCCGTCTTGACGGTTTCCATCGCCTCCTTGGCGACTTCCGTTGCCGCGGCGACGCTTTCCTCGACGATCTCCGCCGCGGCCACAACCGCCTCTTCGGCCGGTTTGACCGCATCCATTACCGTTTCCGCAGCCGCATCGGCTTTGACCGGCATCGCCGGTTCGGGCGCGGCTTTGACAGCTGCGGGCGTTTTCTTCGCCGCCGGTTTCCGGGGGGCTGTCTTGCGGGGTGCCGCGGCCTTGGCGGCGGGCGTTTTCGGTGCGGGCTCGCTGACACCCTCCGTCGCCGCCTTGGCGGCCTTCGCAGCAGGTTTGCGTGCCCGCGTGGCCGCGGGCTTTTTCGCGGCGGCGCCACGTTTCGTCACCGTGGTTGCCTTGCCGGCGGGGTCCTCAGCCTTGCTCATGTTTCGCTCCATTTTCCGGCGTTCTGCCGTGCCTGAGAGTGGTTGCAATGATCCCGGTTGCGCCCGATGCCCGCGGCCGCCCCAGGGCGCACCGCTGTGGAGGCTATGAACCGCGCCTGAACCGGCGAGACATCCGGCCGGTCGCGAGCATGCCATATTGCGACGCAAAATGATCACGTCTGCACGAGTATCATATTTTTATAAGGATTTGAGACGTGCCGGACAACAGGATTTTGTGCATTGCAGCAGAAGCGTCACGATTCGACGCCCTCAAGCGCGCCCCCTCCGTTCGGGCGGGAAACTTGGTCAAAAAATGGCGGAATTTCAGGGATAAGAAGGCACACGGTGCCGTATATATCAAAGGCTGGACACATCAGCCTCTGGGGAATAATATGCGCCTTCAAAGACTTCGGCGCAGTTTTACTTGCAAAATCTTAGACTCGGGTGAGAGTGGGGGACCGCATGGTTCGGGAGACGGGAAAAGTCGCCAAGATTCCGCAGGTTTTTTCCTTGCGGCGCAGCGCGGCAATCCTTGGCGTTCTCTTGGGCGCCGGCGCAATGCCGGGGCTGGCGACGTCCGCATCGGCCGCGAATGTCAAATCGATGCTTGTGATGGACTATGAGTCCGGAAAGATCATCCGGTCCTACAACATCGATGCCCTGCACGCGCCCGCGTCGCTCACGAAGGTGATGACCGCCTACATGGTCTTCGATGCCCTCAAGGCGAAAAAGCTGTCCATGTATCAGCGGGTCCGGGTCTCGAAATATGCCTCGCGACGCCGGCCATCCAAGCTTTACCTCCGGGCCGGACAGACGATCACCGTCCAGCAATTGTTGTACGCCATTACCGTCAAGTCTGCGAACGACGCCGCGGCCGTTGCCGCCGAGGCCGTCGCCGGCAGCGAGGCGGGGTTCGCCCGCCTGATGACGCAGAAAGCGCGGCAGCTGGGCATGAAGCACACGACGTTCCGGAACGCGTCCGGGCTGCCGGCGCGCGGCCAGCTGACGACCGCCCGAGACATGTCGATCCTCGCGCGCGCCGTGTTGCGCGACCATCCTGAATACTACCATTTCTTCTCCACCCGTTATTTCCGCTATGGGCGCCGGACGTATCGCAACACGAACCGGCTGCTGCACCGCTACCGCGCGGTCGACGGAATGAAGACGGGCTACACCAATGCCGCCCGCTTCAATCTCATCGCCTCGGCGGTCAAGGGGAACCGGCGGGTCATCACGGTTGTCCTCGGCGGCCGGACGTCGACCGTGCGATTCCGGACGTCCGAGCGCCTGATCGCGGGCGCTTTCAAGGGCATGCCGAAGGGCCGCAGCACGATGATCGCCAAGGCCAATGCCCCGGCGCCGACCCGTACCGCCGCTCGGAAGAAGGTGAAGCTTTCGGTCGGCGTGTCCAAGGCCAATGCCGCCGCCCGGCCGACACGGGTCGTCTATCGACGCCAGTATCTGGCCCAAGTCGGCGCATTCAAATCGTACCGCTCCGCCCGCACCAGCCTGCGCCGCGCCGTCCGGCGTTTGCCCAGCCGCTATCGCCGTGGTTCGCGCGGCACCATCGTGCGGCAGGGTCGCTGGTACAAGGCGCGCCTTGTCAGCATGGGAAGCCGTCAGGCCAACCGGGCCTGCCGTGTGCTCAAGCGCCGCGGCCTGCGCTGCCGCGTGTATGGCTACACGGTTCGCCGTCGCGTCGCTGCCCGGACGACCGTCGTCTCTCGCAGCAAGCGGGCCGCTTCCGTC
>CAYGKX010000405.1:0-4077 GCA_964350225.1 uncultured Rhodospirillaceae bacterium
TTATCCCGTTGTTCATCTCTGGCTACAATAGGTTATGAAGGGAATACAATAGGCTTGAACGGCGTCCCGCTCGGAGGCATGTTTGCACGTTGCCGAACGCGCTCGCCGGCAATCCGTCGGCATTATCCGGGGTGGATCCGTCCATGGCGGAACGTCAGACAGAAGTGGTCCTGAAGCTGAGGGAGATGATCCTGAACGGCGAGATTCCGCCCGGCGAGAGCCTGACGGAGATACCGCTCGCCGAACGGCTGGGGGTATCCCGGACGCCGCTGCGCCGTGCCCTGACGATCCTGGAGCAACAGGGGCTTCTGACCAAATCCGGCTCCCGCAGCTACGAGGTTCGCCGCTTCAAGCTGGGCGAGATCGCCGATGCCATCGAGGTGCGCGGCGTCCTCGAAGGGCTCGCTGCCCGGCAAGTCGCCGAACATGGCGCGCCGCGGGGCCTGATGCGGGATTTGCAGGAAATCGTGGAGATCGGCGACCGGATCGTTGCGCAGGATGCGCTGACGCCGGAAGACCGTGCCCTCTATTTCGACCTGAATGCGCGGTTTCACCGGGCGATCGTCGACGCCTCCGGAAACGAAGCGCTCATGGAGGCGATCCGGCACAACGACCGCATCCCCTTCTCGTCGGCCGAGGCGGTCGCCTTTCATCGCGATGCCATCGAGGACGAGCGGAACCGCTTCATCCTGGCGCATATGCAGCACAAGATGATCGTCCAGGCGCTGGAGGCCGGGGAGGGCGCGCGGGTCGAGGGGCTGATGCGTGAGCATGCCCAGGTGGGCAAGAACAACATGATGTTCCTGCGGGATGTGTCGCAGGATATGGACAACGGCGACATGCCGGGGCTGCGCCTGATCGTCGGATAGGCGTCGCGCACGACGCCAACGACAGAAAGCCCGCCGGAAGAGCGGGCATGGCGCCGGCGACCGGCCGGCGAGGGGAAATGTGGAGGAAACGGTGACCCTGAAGTCCAAGCAACTGGATCTCTCGCGCGACGTGGAGGGAACCTATCTCTTCACCGGCCAGGCGGCGCAGAAGGGATATCACCTCAACAAGTTCTGCATGTCGCTGACCGATCCCGCGAACCGCGACGCCTTTCACGCCGACCGGGCGGGCTACATGAAGCGCTTCGGCATGTCCGACGCCGAAATCGCGCTGGTCGAGGCGCACGACTGGCTGGGTCTCGTGAAGGCCGGCGCCCATCATTTCATGGTGTTCAAGGTCGCGGGCGCCCTCGGCTACAACCTAGTCGCGACGGGCGCCCGGATGCGCGGCGAGACGGTGGAGGAATATCTCGCGACCCGCACCGTCACGACCCTGACCGACAAGACGAAGGACCTCTAGGCCATGGCACGGATCATCGGCGGGCTCGGCTCGCCTCACGCCCCCTCGATCGGCGGCGCCCTTGACGCGGGGCAGGCCCAGACACCGGGCTGGAAGCCGCTTTTCGACGGCTACAAGGTCATGTCGGACTGGCTGGCGGAGAAGAAGCCGGACGTCATGATCGTGGTCTACAACGACCATGGCACTTTCTTCTTCTTCGACAATTACCCCATGTTCGCAATGAGCGTCGCGGCCGAGCATCGCATCGCCGACGAGGGCTTCGGCAAGCGCGACCTTCCCCCCTTGCCCGGCGACAGCGAACTGGCCTGGCACCTCGCCCATTCCCTGGTCGACGACGAATTCGACCTGACTCTGTCCCAGGACATGCCCCTCGACCATGGCGTCCTGACGCCGGTTTCCTGTGTCTGGCCCCACGATACCGGCTGGCCGGGCGCGATCATTCCCATCCATGTCAACGTCTTCCAGTTCCCCCTGCCCAGCGCGCTGCGCTGCTACAAGCTGGGCCAGGCGATCCGGCGCGGCGTGGAAAGCTATGACAGGGACCTCGATGTTGTCGTCTTCGGGACGGGCGGGCTGTCCCACCAGCTTCAGGGCGAGCGGTTCGGCTTCAACGCGCCGGACTGGGACCAGGAATTCCTCGACCTGATCGAGAGCGACCCAGCCGCGCTGACCCGCCTTCGCCATCAGGATTTTATCGAGCGTGGCGGCTCCGATAGCGTAGAATCGATCATGTGGCTCATCATGCGCGGGGCCTTGTCGGAGAAGGTCGACCGCGTGCACCGAAACTACTATCTGCCGATGCACACGGGCTTCGCCCAGGTGATCTTCGAGGATACGGAAACGCCGCCGAACGGCAGCCGGGTCGGCAAGGCGGCCTGAGGCCGGTCGGCGAGGGAGGAAGAAAGAATGGATGCAAGCATCGGACTGACCGCGGACGAAATTCGCGCCATCGAATGGGATTGCCAGAAGCTTTCGATCATGGCCTTCAACCGCATTGATGCGCGGGAATACGAGGCTTTGGGGGAGCTTTACACGGAGGACGCGACTTTCGTCCGTCCGACGGATGTCGAGAACCCCTTCCACGGCCGGGAGGCGATCGTCGCCAGCTATGCCGGACGGCCGGCGAACCGGATGAGCCGCCATCTCTGCACCAATTTCGAGGTCGTGGTCGAAGGACCGGACCGGGCAAAAGGCTTCTTCCTCGTCGCCGTCTATATCGGCGACAGCGACAAGCCCGCGCCCAGGATCGGCGCCCAGGCGGAGAGCAGCCAGCTGGTCGGCGAGTTCCGCGACGAGTATGTGCTGACCGAGGCCGGCTGGCGGATCTCCAAGCGGGTCGGCAACCTGTCGATGAGCACGCCCTAGGCGGCGCGGCGGGTCTGGCAAGGAACCGAAAGGCCATGACGGCGCAAACCCCCATTCCCTGCGTCCTGATGCGTGGCGGCACGTCGAAGGGTGCCTATTTCCTCGCGACGGACCTGCCGGCGGAGCCGGCGGTCCGCGACCGGGTCTTGCTGTCGGTCATGGGCTCGCCCGACGCGCGCCAGATCGACGGGGTCGGCGGGGCGGACCCGCTGACCAGCAAGGTCGCGATCGTCTCGCCGTCGACCCATTCTGATGCGGACATCGACTATCTCTTCGCCCAGGTGAAGGTCGATGAGCCCACGGTGGACGTCTCGCCCAACTGCGGTAACATCCTGGCCGGCGTCGGCCCCTTCGCGATCGAGCAGGGGCTGATCAAGCCGCGCGACGGGGAGACCCGGGTGCGCATCCGCATGGTCAACAGCGACAGCCTGTGCGAGGCGGTGATCCAGACGCCGGGCCGCGCCGTCGCCTATGACGGGGACGCGCGCATTGACGGCGTACCCGGTACGGCGGCGCCCGTCCTTCTGAACTTCCTCGACACGGCGGGGTCGGCCTGCGGCGCATTGTTGCCGACGGGCAGGGTGCGGGACGAGATCGACGGCGTGCCGGTGACCTGCATCGACAACGGCATGCCGGTCGTCGTCGCCGCCGCGAAGGACCTGGGCCGGACCGGGCAGGAAAGCCGGGACGACCTCAATGCCGACGCGGATCTTAAGAAGCGGCTGGAGGCGATCCGCCTGAAGGCCGGGCCGCTGATGAATCTCGGCGACGTCGCCGATAAGGTCGTGCCGAAGATGAGCCTCGTCGCCCCACCGGCGGCCGGCGGCTCGATCCTCACGCGCACCTTCATCCCCCATGTCTGTCACTCCGCCATCGGCGTGCTGGGGGCCGTGTCCGTCGCCACCGCCTGCGTCATGGGCGGTTCCGTCGCCCATGCCGTCGCCGACGTGCCGGACGGCGATTCGAAGCTGATCTCGGTCGAGCATCCGACCGGCGAATTCTCGGTCCAGCTGGAGACCGGGCACGACGCGAACGGCGAACTGGTCCTCAAGGGCGCGGGCCTCCTGCGCACCTGCCGGCGGCTCTTCGAGGGCAACGCGCTGGTGCCGGCCGCGGTCTGGGGCGGAAAGGACGCTGAGATCGGGGACGTCGCGGCGGAATGAGCGAACCGCGAAGCTGCGCCGCGCCGGACCCGAACCCGAAGCGTCCCGACTTCGCGCCGCCGCCGCTCGCCTGCGACAGCCATTGCCACGTCTTTGGTCCGGCGGACCGCTTCCCCTACCACCCGGACCGGAAATACACGCCGCCCGACGCGCCCTTCGCGAAGCTGCGGGCGCTTCACAGCTTCCTCGGCTTCGACCGCGC
>CAYGKX010000406.1:0-4076 GCA_964350225.1 uncultured Rhodospirillaceae bacterium
GAGGATCGGCAGGAACAGGCCGAGCACACCAAGGAACAGGAAGAGATAGCCGAGCCCGTAATTGACCACCCGCTTCCGCCGGCCGCGCCGGGAACGGGCCGCCTTCCGCCGGCGGGGGTGCGGGACGTCGAGGCGGAACCACTTGCCGAAAGGCCACCAGGTCAGCCGGGCGACGAGCCAGACGAGGACCACGGCGCCCCAGCCCCAGAACGCGAAGCTCCAGTAGAGCGCGCGCAGGGCGTAGCCGTTCAGATAGGGCCCGACGATGAAGAAGGCGCTGCCGCTGTCCGCCGTCGGGAAGATATAGCGGCTGGCGAGGGTCGGCGGCCAGGTGAGCGCGACCCCGACCGCCGGCCGGTCGAGGAAGACGATTTCGACCGTGCCGAACTTGAGCCCCAGGATGAGGACCGCCAGGACGAAGAACAGGCCATGGCCGATCACCCGCCAGCCGGAGAGCCCGATCCAGTAGACCCCGGCGAGGACGGCGACGAGCCCCCAGTCGGTCCAGCCCGTCCCGACCCCGAAGAAGGACAGGATCCACTGCAGGAGCCCAAGCCCGGCCAGCGCCGCGCCCGGCCAGGTGGCGATGGGGCGCTCCTTGGGGGTCATGAGAGTGAGACCCCTGATCGAGTTTCCCTCCCTCCTTGAGAGGGAGGGTGAGGGTGGGGGGTCGCGCGGCAACGCCGCGCCTATTCGATATGTCCGCGCGATGCGCGGACCGCCCCCCCTCCCCGGCCCTCCCCCTCAAGGGGGGAGGGAGAAGCGGCGGAGCGTCTTCAATGGGGAGAGAAGGAACGGATAGCAGCTTCGTCAACGGCGTCTTGCGTCACATCTGCCGCGCGCGGCCGTCGACGTCGAGGGCGGCTTCGCGAACGGCCTCGTTGTAGGTCGGGTGAGCGTGGAAGCAACGGGCGAGGTCTTCCGCCGCTCCGCCGAATTCCATCACGTTGACGACCGAATGGATCAGGTCGCCCGCCTCCGGGCCGATGATATGGGCGCCCAGGATCTTGTCGGTCTTCGCGTCGGCGATGATCTTGACGAAGCCGTCCGTGTCGCCGGTGGCAATACCGCGGCTGTTGGCGCTAAAGGGGAATTTGCCGGTCTTGTACTCGACGCCGGCTTCCTTGAGCTGTTCCTCCGTCTTGCCGACCGAGGCGACCTCCGGCCATGTGTAGACGATGCCGGGAACCGTGTCGTAGTTCACATGGCCCGCCTGCCCCGCCAGCAATTCGGCGAGGGCGACACCTTCCTCCTCAGCCTTGTGGGCGAGCATGGGGCCGGGGATGACGTCGCCGATGGCGTAGATACCGTCGACACTGGTCTTGAAGTGCCCGTCGACCTCGATGAAGCCGCGCTGGTTCCGCTTCACGCCGAGCGCGTCGAGGCCGAGGCCTTCGGTGTAGGGGCGGCGGCCGATGGCGACGAGGACGACATCCGCCTCGATCACCTCGCGCTCTCCGTCGCCCTGCGCGGGCTCGACGAGCAGGCGGACCTTGCCGTCGCGCTGTTCCGCCCCCGTCACCTTCTTGCCGAGCTTGAAGGTCATGCCCTGCTTCTGGAGGATGCGCTGGAACTGTTTCGCGACCTCACCGTCCATGCCGGGGGTGATGCGGTCGAGAAATTCGACGACCGTCACTTCCGACCCCAGCCGCGCCCAGACCGAGCCCATCTCGAGCCCGATATAGCCAGCGCCGACAACCACAAGGTGACCCGGCACCTGCTGCAGTTCCAGCGCGCCGGTGGAGGTCACGATCTGCTTCTCGTCGACAGTGACACCGGGGAGCGGCGTGCTTTCCGAGCCGGTGGCGATCACGATGTTCGCCGCCTCGATCGTGCGCTCGCCCACCTTCACCCGGCCGGGCGCCACGATTTCGGCCGTGCCGACGATCTGGTCGATCTTGTTCTTCTTGAAGAGGAAGGCGACGCCGCCGGTCAATTTGTCGACCACGCCGTCCTTTCGCGCGAGCATCGCCGGCAGGTCGAGCGCGACCTCCGCCTTGATGCCATGGGCGGCGAAGTCGTGACGGGCCTCGGAGAATTTCTCGGAGCTCTGCAGGAGCGCCTTGGACGGGATACAGCCGACATTGAGGCAGGTGCCGCCCAGCTTTTCCCGCTTGTCGACAACACCGACCTTCATGCCGAGCTGGGCCGCGCGGATCGCGCAGACATAGCCGCCGGGGCCGGCGCCGATGATGAGTAGATCGTACCGTTCGTTGTCCGCCATGGAATTTCCTCGGGTCGCGCCGAAGCTAGGATGGTTGCAGTCGGGGCCTTACAGACCATTAAATGGCCGGGCGGCGCAAGTATGCCGGGACGAGATGTCGGGGCGGTGACGCCGCAACGGCCCAGGGGAGAGATACCGGGGAGATATGGGCTTATGGAAGCGGTTTGGCAAAGCATCCTGACGGGGGTACCGGTGCTGATCCTGCACCTGGTCGTCGCCATCGCCATGCTGGTGATCGGCGCCATCGTCTATATGTGGATGACCCCCTACGAGGACCTGAAGCTGGTGCGCAGCGGGAACCCGGCCGCCGGCATCGCGATGGGCGGCGCGCTGGTGGGGCTGGGCGTGCCGCTGGCGAGCGCCGTCGCCGCGAGCGTCAACGTATACGACATCCTGATGTGGGGCGTGGTGACCCTGGTCGTGCAGATCCTCGTCTTCAAGGTCGTCGATCTCGTCCTCAAGGGATTGCCCAAGCGGATCGAGGACGGAGAGATCGGGGCGGCCTGCATGCTGACCGGCACCAAGTGGGCGGTCGCCGCGATCAACGCGGCCGCCGTCTCCGGCTAGCGCGCGCAGGCGGGACGGGACGGGCGCGATGTTACGCGGCGGCGGGATCCTGACGGGGGCAGTGGTGATCCTCTTCCTCGCCGTCGCCTTCGGCCAGAAATTCCTGGAACCCGGCGGCGCCGGTCCCTCGCCCGAGGCCCGGGTCAAGCCACCTGTCCGGTCCACGCCGCGTGGCGTGGAGGAGGGGGACGACCGCTCCCGGCGCCGCCCGAACCCCCGAGGCTTCGAACGCGACCAGGGCTGGCGCGGGCCGAAGCTGCCGCCGGCTTCCGCGCGCGATCCGGTCATGGTCATCCAGACGCCGACGGAGAAGCGCAATTCGGTTGGCACCGCCTTCTCGATCTCCCGCAACGGTCTCTGGATGACGGCCCGGCATGTCGTCGACGGCTGCCGTCAGGTCTGGCTCCTGACCGGCCCCCGGCGCGGCATCCGGGTCGGGCGTATCTGGATCGATCGGCGGTCCGACATCGCCTTCCTGCAGACCCGGGACGGACGGACGCCGATGCAGTTCCGGTCCCAGCCGCTGGCACAGAACCTCCATGGCTATCACTTCGGTTATCCAAAGGGGAAACCGGGCGACGTGTCGTCGCTGTTGCTCGGCCGCCGCCGGATGCGGGTGATCGGCCGCTACCGGACGGAGGAACCCGTTATCGCCTGGGCGGAGACGCGGCGCGTGCCCGACAGCGAAGGCCATCTGGGCGGGATCAGCGGCGGGCCCGCCGTCGACGCCCAGGGCCGGGTCGTCGGCGTGACCGTCGCGGGATCGAAGCGGCGCGGGAGGGTCTATACGACGGCCCCGGTCGCCATGCGCGCCGCCCTCGACCGCGCCCGGCTTCAGGCACTCACCGCCCGCGGCCCGATCATGACGGTCAACGACGCGGACTTCGACGCGATCGGCCGCCGCCTGCGCCGCAGCCTGACCGTCGCGCAGGTCTATTGCCGGGTGACGGGTTAGGGCCGGACGCACAACGGCCGCCGATGCCCTGCATCGACGGCCGCTCTGACTTTCCGGGTCTGGAAGGCCGGTCTTACGCGGCGTCCAGGTCCTTCTTGCAGAAGTACCAGTCCACACACTCATAGCCTTCCTCGACCCGCTGGGCCGCGGCGTCCTGGGTCTGCGGCGGCGGCACGATAACCTTGTCTCCCGGCTGCCAATTCTCCGGCGTCGCGACACCGTTGGCGTCGCTCGTCTGCAGGGCGGTCAGGAGCCGGAGGAACTCGTCAACGCTGCGGCCGTTGCTCATCGGGTAGTAGACCATCGCGCGCAACACGCCCTCTGGATCGA
>CAYGKX010000407.1:0-4066 GCA_964350225.1 uncultured Rhodospirillaceae bacterium
CGATCCGCTGGGTTGCGGGGCGGTTCGGTGTTGGAACTTCCCCGGTGCTGAAATCGACGGACCGCTATCGAGTGACACGTAGCGGGCCCCGGGAAAGGTCGCGGCGGTATCCCGCCCAGTCGGATAGCCCTTCGATGCAAAGCTGATCGCCGCATGCGGCCCAGGTTCCCTAACCACTCTCTTCCTAAGTATTGGCACCATCCGCGCCTGGCGGGACGATCCGGCCTGCGGAGGGTATTCCTGGGCGTTGCAGCACGTTGGCGAGGCTGAAGGAATCGTTAAACTTGATTTCGGTTTTGTGACCCCGGCAAATGCCCCGAATTGCTGGGAGAACGGTATTGGCAAGCAAGAGTTACGCGGACGGGTGGGCGCTGGCCCTTCGCCTGGCGCGATCCGGGACATGCCGCGATGCGGATGCGGTCGTCGGAGCGTTGGAGGCGGCAGGACACAAACACGAGGCCGGGAGGCTGACCAGGAGCCAGCGCACACGGCTCGACATCCTGTGCCGCGAGCCCCGGGACAGAAGTCTGCCTTCAAGGCACGTCTAGGCCGGTACGGGCGGCCCTATTGCTCGCGCCAGGCCCGGTTCATGCTGTCGAGGATGGGCTGGATCAGATAGGCGATCGCGGTGCGCTCCCCGGTCCGGATCATGATCTCGGTCGGCATGCCCGGCTGGATACGGCTCAGCCCGATCTTGTCCAGTTCCGATTTGGGCACCCGGATTTCCGCGATGTAGAAGGCCTCGCCCGACCGCTGGTCTGACAGGACATCGGCCGACACGCGCACCACGGCCCCCTTCAGGATCGGCGTCGTGCGCTGCTTGAACCCGATCATGTTGACCATCGCGCCCTGCCCCGGCGCGATGTCGTCGACGTCGGTCGGACGCACCTTGGCCTCGATGATCAGGTCGTCCGTACTCGGCACGATCTCCATCAGGGTCTCGCCCGCCTTGACGACACCGCCAACGGTATGCAGCTGGAGGGCGACGACGATGCCCGAAACCGGCGCGCGAACGACCAGACGCTCCAGTACGTCCCGGGCAGCCGTAAGCCGCTCGCGCAGGTCGACCAGCTTGCTGTTGATTTCGGTCAGCCGGCTGGTCGCCTCGGTCCGGATGCGCTGACGCGTCTGGATGATCTCGAGGCGGGTTTCGCCGATCGACTTGCGCGCCTGGGCGATGTCGGCGACGAGCTTGCCCTGGGCGCCGTCGAGCCGCGCACTCTCCCGGGCTAGGGCCAGGACGCGTTCCTGCGTCGTCAGCCCCTTCTTGAGAAGCCCGCTCTGCACCTCCAGCTCCCGCTTGGCGATGACGACCTGGCGTTCGATCGCCCGCTTCTGGGCCTCGAGCCCGTTGACCTGCTCGTTCAGCTGGGAGATGCGTTGTTCCAGGATCGAGAGTTGCCCCGCGAGTTCACGCCGCCGCGCGGCGAACAGCCGGTTCTCCTGTTCCATGAGCGCGGCGATGTCGCGGGTCGGCCGCGAGACCAGGGATTTTGGAAAGACGATCTTGTCCGCGCCGTCCCGTTCGGCGACCAGACGCGCGCGGGTCGCCTCGGCGGAGTTCACCGCGCTTTCGACGATCGCAAGCCGCGCCCGGGCCTGGACGCCATCGAGGATAAAGAGGATCTGCCCCGCCCGCACCGTGGAACCGTCCTTGACGCGGATCGCCTTGACCACGCCGCCGTCGAGATGCTGGACCTTCTTCCGGTTTCCCGCCGGCTTGACCGTCCCCTGGACGACGACGGCGCTGTCGATCGGCGCGGTGAAGGCCCAACTGCCGAAACCGATCACCGCGGTAAGGATCGCCGCGAGGCCGAGAAGGGTCGCACCCCGAAAACTGAAATAGCGACGGGAACGGGACGGCGCGCCGGCGGGCGCCGCCGCCGAGCTAGCGGGCCTGGGCATGTCCGCCGCCTCCTTCGGATCGCAACTGGGCAGCAACCTGTGCCGGCCGCCCCTTGCGTGCCGGCACCGGGCGCGGCAGCTTCGACATGACTTCATCCCGCGTCCCGAACATCTCGATCTGGCCGTCGGCAAGGACGAGCAGTTTGTCGACGGTCGCCAGGACCGATGGGCGGTGCGACACGATGATGACGGTCGTCTCCCATTCCTTGAGCGTGACGAGCGTCTGCCGGAGGGCCGCCTCGCCTTCCGCATCGAGGTTGGAGTTCGGCTCGTCCAGGACGACAAATGCCGGTTTGCGGTACAGCGCGCGGGCGAGTGCCAGCCGCTGGCGCTGGCCTCCGGACAGGATGCTGGCCCCTTCGCCCAGCTCTGTCTCGTATCCTTGCGGCAGCTTGAGGATCATGCGATGGGCGTCCGCGGCCGTTGCGGCGGCGACCACTTCGTCGGAATCGATGTCGCCGAACCGCGCGATATTCTCCGCGACCGTACCGGCGAAGAGTTCGACATCCTGCGGAACATAGCCGAGATGATTGCCGATATCCTCCGGGTCCCAGTCCGAGATCTCGGCTCCATCCAGCCGGACGTGGCCGCTTAGCGGGAGCCAGACGCGGACCAGGGCGCGGGCCAGTGTCGACTTGCCCGCCGCACTTGGACCGATGACGCCAAGGGCCGTGCCGGCCTCCAGGCCGAACGACACCCGCCGGACGACCGGCTTTTCCGCCCCGGGCGGCCGGACATAAAGCTCCTCGACCCTGAGTTCGCCCTTCGGCCGCGGCAGCGCGAGCCGCTGGGCCGCCGGAACCGGGTCCTGGAGAAGTTCCCCCAGGCGCCGCCGCGCGGCCCGCGCCCCGATGAAATTGCGCCAGCTGCCGATCGCCATCTCGACCGGGGCGAGGGCCCGGCCCATGATGATCGAGGCGGCGATCATCACGCCGGGCGAGATGATCTGTTCGATGGCGAGGAAGGCCCCGAGGCCGAGGATGCCGATCTGCAGAGACGGTCGAATGAACTTCGCCAGGGCGTTGAGCGTGCCGGCCCGGTCGCTGGCCAGCGCCTGCCATTCGCTGCCCTCGCGGTCGTGCCTCTGCCAGCGCCGGCGAAGATTGGACAACATGCCCATCGCCCGGATCGCCTCGCTGTTGCGCGCCGCCGCCTCGACGAAATTGTAGGCGGCACCGGACGACTGCGCGGCGCGTCCCAGCACGCTGCGCGTACGGATCTCGCCCCAAAGGGCGATCCCGAACAGCACCAGGGCGCCGGCACAGGCCAGGATGCCGAGATAAGGGTGGAGCAGGAAGATCAGGGCCAGGTAGATCGGGGTCCAGGGTGCGTCGAAGAAGGCAAGGAGGCCCTGCCCCGTGAGGAAACCACGCAGGGTTTCGAGATCGCGCAGCGGTTGGCCGCCCAGTTCCGCACCGGTCGTCGCCCGGCCGAGGAGCAGCTTGTCGAACACCACGCTGCCCAGACGGTCCTGCAGCCGGACCCCGACGCGAACCAGCAGACGCTGACGGGCGGCCTCGACAACCGCGCTCAGCGCCAACAGGCCGAGCGCCAGGACCGTCAGCATGATCAGCGTGTCCTCGCTGCGTGACGTGAGGACGCGGTCATAGACCTGGAGCATGTAGATCGGGACAGTCAGCATCATCAGGTTGATGAAGAGGCTGAAGCCGCCGACGATCAGAAACGCGCCGCGGGATTCTTCAAGGGCGGCGCGGATCTCGTTCTGGTTGGGGCCGGTCGATGCCATGGGTCGGGTGATCGCGGTCTCTGGTTCGTCGTCCGGAGGCGCCCTCGGCGAAACGCCACGGCCCCCGCGGCGCGCCAACGCCGCGGGGGTCGCGTTCGTCCGACGGGCGCCCGTTGATCAGGCGATGGTGAAATCGTTCTGCGTCAGGTCCCCCGGGTTCACGCCGACCAGCAATACCTCGTCGCCAGCCGCGTTGTCGAATATAGCGAGCGTTCGGTTAACGCCAGCTTGCTGGAGGTCAACGTCGGCGAAGGAGGCGAAGCCAAAGTCCGTGACGTCGATCAGGTCGGTGCCGACCTGGAAGTCGCGGATGATGTCGGAGCCGTCGCCCTGGGCGAAGTAGAAAGTATCCTCGCCGCTGCCGCCGACATGAACATCCTCCCCGCCACCGCCGCGCAACTCGTCGGCGCCCTG
>CAYGKX010000408.1:0-4039 GCA_964350225.1 uncultured Rhodospirillaceae bacterium
CGGAGAAGCCGCTCGCGCGCTCGTCTGCCTTCACGGCATCGGCGGCAGCCAGAACGCCTTCGACGACCAGGCGGAGGCGGTGACGGGCGCGGGATGGCGGCTGATCGCCTGGGACATGCCCGGGTATGGCGCCTCCCCGCTGCCCGCCGGCTACAGCTTCGAGACGCTCGCCCGGTCGGTCGTGGCCCTTCTGGACGATGCCGGTCTCGATCGGGCCGTCCTGCTGGGCCATTCGATGGGCGGCATGGTTGCTCAGGAGACGGCCGCACGGTTTCCGGACCGGGTGTCGGGCCTGGTTCTTTTCGCCACGACGCCGGCCTTCGGCGGACGGGACGACAAGTTCAAGAACGAATTCCTCGCCCATCGGCTCAAGCCGCTCAACGAAGGCAAGACGCCGGCTGACATTGCGCCAAACCTGGTGGGCGGCATGTTCAGCGAGGCGACGCCGGAGACGGTCAAGGCCAAGGCGGTGGAGAGCATGGCGGCGATCACGTCCGACAGTTATCGCGCCGCGCTGGAATGTATCGTCACATTCAACCGGGCCGAGGATCTCGCCCGCATCGCCTGCCCGACCCTGGTGCTGGCGGCGGAGAAGGACACGCTCTCCCCGCCGAAGACGATGGGCCGCATGGCCGAGCGAATTCCCGCCGCCTGCTTTGTCACCCTCGATGGTGTCGGGCATTTGGCCAATTTCGAAGACCCGCCGCGCTTCAACGCGGCCCTTACCGATTTTCTCGCAACACTCGACTGACCCATAGGAGGCGACCGATGGCCGCAGCGATCCTGGACATCCATCCCCAAGATGCGACCGACAAGCAGAAGAAACTCATCGGCATCGCCCGCGAACTGGGCCGCGACAAGTTCCGCGCCCGCGCCCGGCAGTATGACGAAGAGAACAAGTTTCCCTTCGAGAACTACGACGATCTGCGCGACGCCGGCTTCTACGGCCTGACGATCCCGGAACAGTATGGCGGCCTGGGTGCCGACTACCAGACCTACGCGATGGTGTCGGCCGAACTCGGCCGCTGGTGTCCGCCGACGGCGCTGACCTTCAACATGCACGCCTGTACCATGCTGTGGTCGAACCAGATGGCCGACGACCTCGACATGCCCGACGCCGAGCGGGAGAAGCACGAGAAGCGGCGCGCCGGGTTCTATGCCAAGGTCGTCGAGGAAGGCGCCCTCTTCGCCCAGCCCTTTTCCGAGCCGAACAGCGCGGCGGCAGCCGGCAAGGCGGCGTTCGCCACGACCGCGACGCCGGTCGACGGCGGTTACATCGTCAACGGCATGAAGCATTTCGCTTCCCTGTCCGGCGCGGCGAGCTATTTCGGGCTGGTCTGCACGCTCGACAAGGAAGGCGAGGATCCGACGCCAAAGAACACCATGTTCCTTGCCGTCCCGTCGGACAACGAGGGCGTCGAGATATTCGGCAGCTGGGACGTCGTCGGCATGCGTCCGACGGACAGCCGCTCGCTCAAGTTCGACAACGTCTTCATCCCGGAAGAGAACACGGTCCTGCCGGCGGGCATCTACTATCAGGCGGCACTGAACTGGCCGCACATGTTCATGACCCTGTCGCCGACCTATCTGGGCCTCGCTCATGCAGTGCTGGAATTCACCATCGGCTACCTGCGCGGCGAGGTCGAGGGGGCGCCCCCGGCGGGTTCCGCGCGGCACAGTCCGGCCAAGCAGATGGCCGTCGCCGAGATGCGGCTGAAGCTGGAGCAGGCCAAGGCGCTCTTCCTGCGGGTCATCGGCGAAGCGCGTGCCAACCCGTCGAAGGAGGACCGGCTCCGCGCCTATGCCGCGCAGTTCTCTGTCATGGAGTATGCCAACGACATTGCGCGCCTCGGTCTGCGTACCTGCGGCGGCAGGGCGATCTTCAAGCATTTCGACATCGAACGCTGGTACCGCGACAGCCGCTGCGGGGCCCTCATGCTGCCCTGGACGGCGGAAATCTGCATGGAGCGTCTGGGCAGGGAAAGCCTGTTCGAATCCGGCGAGAAGTAGGGACGAGCGCAAGGCCCCCGGACCCGATCCGGGGGCCTTGCCAACGACTGACTCCAAACGACGAAGACGACGAGCGCCGATGGACATTTCCAACTGGGTCGCCCACCGGGCGGACTGGTCGCCGGACAAGGTGGCCGTGCATTTCGAAGGTCGCGATATCGACTACGCGGCGATGGAGGACCGGGTCGCGCGGCTGGCGGCGGCGTTGGCCGACGGCCTCGGCGTGGAGGCCGGCGACCGGGTCGCCCATTTGGGCTACAACTCCCCGGAACTCCTCGAACTGCTGTTCGCCTGCGCGCGGATCGGCGCCATCATGGTGCCGCTCAACTGGCGCCTGACGGCATCGGAACATGCCTTTGTCCTGGGCGACTGCAGCCCGAAGGCGATCCTGGTCGAGCCCGAGTTTCACGAACATGTCGCGCGCATTCACGACCAGTATCCGAACCTGCTGCTTGTTGCCTATGGCGGCAAGCCGGAAGGTATCCCCGGCGCGCATCATTGGCATGCCTACGACGAACTGGTCGCCGGCCATGGCGCGCGGATGCCGGACCCGGCCCGCGACCTGACCGCGCCGGTCAAGATCGTCTATACGTCGGGCACGACGGGCCGTCCGAAAGGCGCGGTCCTGACCCAGGAGACGCTCTTCTACAATGCGGTCAACTCGATGGTGATCTTCGAGATGACGAGCCGCGACCACATCATGACCAGCCTGCCGATGTTCCATGTCGGCGGCATGAACATCCAGACGACGCCGGCGATCCATGCCGGCGCGACGATCACCATGCACCGGCGATTCGACGTCGATCTTTTCTACCGGGATTTCGCGAAGCGGCGACCGAGCCTGTTTCTCGCCGTGCCCGCGGTGCAGCGCGCGATCCTGTCCGACTCGCGCTTTCCGGCGCTGGACCTGTCCTGTCTCAAATGCGCCTGTACAGGGTCGTCGACGGTGCCGGAGGCCATGTTGACCCCCTGGCTCGACCGCGGCATTCCGGTCACCCAGGTCTACGGCATGACCGAGAGCGGCCCGATCGCGATCGCCCTGTCGATGGACGATGCCTACCGGAAGGTCGGTTCGACCGGCAAACCGGTCGCCCATTGCGAGGCGCGAATCGTCGACGACGCGGGTAACGATCTGCCGCCGGGCGAAACCGGAGAAATCTGGCTGCGCGGTCCGAACACGCTCCTCGAATACTGGCAGAACCCGGGCGCGACGGCCGAGGTCTACCACGAGGGCTGGTACAAGACCGGCGACGTCGGCCATGTCGACGAAGATGGCTTCTACTATGTCGACGACCGCAAGAAGGACATGATCATTTCCGGCGGAGAGAATATCTATCCGGCCGAACTGGAGAATGTCCTGGCCGATTGCGACGCCATCGCGGAATTTGCCGTGGTCGGCCGGTCGGATGCGAAATGGGGCGAGATACCCGTCGCCGTCATCCTGATGAAGCCCGGTGAGACCATGACGAAGGAAGAGGTGATGGCTCTCTTCCAGGGTCGCCTGGCCCGCTACAAACACCCGCGCGACATCGTCTTTGTCGACAGCCCGCTGCCCCGCACCTCGCTCGGAAAGGTTCAGAAGTTCGAACTTCGCAAGACCCTGGCCTGACGGCGTATTTGCGCCGACGGGGACGCGCCTGCCATTTGCGGGCCGCTGAGCATGTCCGTTCCCGCCCGAACGGAGAAGTCCGGCTCGAAAGATTTAACGGATTATCAATCATGAATTCCCGCGGTCTCTATGCTCATTTGGTCATGCCCCGCCTTTTTCTGTGACGGGAAGGCGGGTGACGGGCGTAAGGCCTGCCTGCGACCCGATAACACTCGATGGAATTGACCGCTTCGAAAAGGACACCTCCGGATGGCTCGAATTTCCGTTCTGATAGCGTCGGTCGCGCTCGCCATCGTGGCGGCGGGCGGCGCGCACGCCCAGGGCCGCCCGCTCACGGGTGATGACCTTTTTCCCTGGAAGGGCTGGTACGTTTCCCTGTCCGTTGGCATCAGCTTGCAGGGCGACGCACAAAGTACCGCG
>CAYGKX010000409.1:0-4015 GCA_964350225.1 uncultured Rhodospirillaceae bacterium
AGAGCTTGAGCGTGAAGTCGTGGAGGGCTTCGGGGAAGGTGATGCGGCGCAGGGTGACCTTGATGCCCGCCTTCGCCATGTCCTGGGCCATCTTCTGATAGACCTCCGAATCGCCCGGGAAGGACCCGGTCGAGACCTCGGCCGTGAAGGAGATGCCGTTCGGGTAGCCGGCCTCGGCCAGAAGCTTCTTCGCTTTCTCCGGATCGTAGGGATAGGCGGAAACATTGGGGTTGTAGCCAAAGGCGCCTGGCGTCGCCCCCTGCCCGGCCGGCTTGGCGTGGCCGCCCATGATGCCCCGGACAATGGCGTCCCGGTCGACGGCATAGTTGAGCGCCTGGCGCACCCGCACGTCCTTGAAGGGCGTGTCGAGGGGCACGAGCTTCCGGGTCTTGCGGTCCTTCCGGACGATCGGCAGAGCCAGGGACATGACCTGCGCCGCCGGCTTGATGGCAACCTTGCCGCCCGCGCCTTCGATCGTCTTGATATTGTCGGTCGAAAGGCCTGCGGCGATGTCCACCTGACCGGAGGTCAGCGCCTGGACCCGGGCCGCCCGTTCCGGGAGTTCGAGGATGACGAGAGTGCCCGCCTTCGGTGCCCGCCAGGATCCCTCGAAGGCCTCCAAGGTCAGCTTGGTGGGCCCCCAGCTCTTCACCTTGTAGGGACCGGTGCCGACCGGTGCCGCCGCATAGCCGCGCGGCCCCTTCTCCGCCCACAGCTTAGGCGCGACCAGCTTCAGGGACGCAATCCGGTTCGGCAGGATCGGGTCGGGGCGCTTGGTCTTGAACTCGATGACATTGTCGCCGACCGCCTTGGCGGAGACGACGTTGCCGAGTTCCCGGACCAGGGGCGACCGTCCGGCCTTTCCGCTCTTGATGTAGCCGAAGCTCGCCAGCACCGATTCGGGACCGAAATCCTCGCCGTTCGAGAACTTCACGCCCTTCCGCAAGGTGAAGTGCCAGGTCGTCGGATCGACATTCTTCCATTCCGTGGCCAGCATCGGCTGGGCCACGCCCTTGTCGTCGACGCGGGTGAGCGAATCGAACATCGCCGCCCAGGTGAAGATCCCCGGCGCGCCCAGCCCCGTATAGGGGTTGCCCTTGCCCGGTGGCAGGTTGCTGACGGCGACACGGACGGTTTTCGATTTGTCCGCGGCGACGGTCGTCCCGCTGGCGAGCACGGCCAGACCGGCGGCGCACACAAGGCCTGTCGCGCTGCGCGCGGCGATAGAAAGGAGGGTCATCCCAAACGGCTCCCGGATGATTTTGGTGGATTTTGGAAACAGTACGGGCACAATCGAACAAGCGTCAAGCCGCCCCTCCGCGCCCTCCCACAGTGAAGGCCCGAACCTTGCCCCGATCGATTTTCGATATCCTCGCCTGGCAGCCGCACGAAGTCCCGCGGGTGCGCGCCCTGCTCGGCATGCGCAAGTTCTGGTCGACCCAGCTCTATGGCCGGTTGCGCGACGAGTATGAAGCAGCCGTCGCCGGCGGCAATGGGCCCGAAAGCGAGGACGCAGCCTTCGAACTGGTCGAGAATCTGCCGACGACCCCACGCTGGGCCTGGCTCGACCGGCATATCCAGGACAGGCTGTGGCAGGAGGTCGGCGAGATGGTCGATGCGCGGGCCGACGCCTTCGCCGAAAGCCTGGCGCCCCGGCCAGACGACCTCGGGACGCTGACCCTCGACCCCGACCAGACCTATCCCGACTATTATTCGGAGATCGACTTCCACCGCCAGGACGGCGGTATCTGGCGGGACGACCGGGGGGCCGCGATCTATGCCATGGGCGCCAGGGTCATCCATGTCGGCAAGAACGACGACTTCGGGCTGCACAAGGCTTTCGCCCGCGACATTCCGCTGGCGGCACCTGAGACGGTGCTGGACCTCGCCTGCGGCTTCGGCAAGACGACCTTCTCGCTGAAGCAGCGCTACCCGGATGCGGCGGTCGAAGGCATCGACCTGTCCGCGCCCTGCCTCCGGCTTGGCCGGCGTATGGCGACTGAGATGGACCTCGCGATCGACTGGCGCCAGGGCGACATCGAGCATCTGCCCTACGAGGCTGGCAGCTTCGACCTCGCCACCACGACCATGACCCTGCACGAACTGCCGCTCGACGCGATCCGGCAGAGCCTGGCAGAGGCCTGCCGCGTTCTGAAGCCCGGTGGCCTGTTCGTCGCGCTGGAGAACCCGCTGATCGGGGAGCCGCTGCGCGACGTCCTGACCCACTATCACAGCCAGATCATCGTAGAGCCGTTCCATTACGAGTTCCGGCGCTCCGACATGGCCACCCTCCTTACCGAGGCCGGTTTCGAGACGGTGGAGGTAAAGCGCTGGTACCCGTTCGGTCCCGCGACCAGGGGGGCGGAGACCGATCCCAAGAGCTGGGTCACACCTTGGTCCTGGATCGAAGCGCGAAAGTGCAGCGTCAACTAGCCGCCCGCACCATCGGCGGGATCGCCAGGAGAGCAACGACGTATTCCTCCGCCTGCTTCTCGGATAGCTGGGTTAGCCCCTGCCGGCCGGACGGACGGCCTCAGGTTCCGTAACGAGTTGAATAGGAAGAAGATGAAAGACTTCGCCAACCGCCCCCTGCTCGAGAATGCCGATGTCGACCGGTTGGCGAGCGTCGTCACGAACCTCCTGCAGGAGGTCGCCGCCTTGTCGGAAAGGGTGGCGGAACTGGAAGGCGACGGCGATCCGGCCGCGGCGCAGGCGCGGATCGACGCCCTCATCGACCGGGTACTGGCGCCGCTCGCCTGAACGGCGCCAGACCCGATTCATGCCGGTCTCTACTGAGAACTAGAGCAGGAAGTCTTCCGGCCGGATTTCGGCGAAGTCCGCGTTCTCATCGGTCTCGACAAAGCGCAGATCCTCGAACCGCCGAATGTCGCGAAAGTCCGTCAGGTCGATGCGATCGCCCCTCTCGAAATCCGTGACGGTGTCGTGGCTGGCGTCGGCGCGGCGGAAGACGAAGCGGTCCTCGTCTGCACCGCCCGTCAGGATGTCGTCGCCGGCGCCGCCTTCAATGCGGTCCCGTCCGGCACCGCCGTCAAGCTGGTCGCCGTTCGCGCCGCCGGAGAGGCGATCGTCGCCTCCTTCGCCGAGGAGGAGATCCCGCGCATCGGTTCCGGTCAG
Source organism: uncultured Rhodospirillaceae bacterium (assembly GCA_964350225.1). Lineage (GTDB taxonomy): Bacteria > Pseudomonadota > Alphaproteobacteria > Bin65 > Bin65 > CAYGKX01. The sequence continues at coordinate 3,136 of CAYGKX010000409.1, forward strand.
GTCGTCCCGGCCATCGCCGCCGCCCTGACGGTCGTAGGCGAAGAAGGCCTGGTCCTGGATCGTGCCGACATCGGTGTTCCACTCGATGACATCGGAGAGCGTGGTCGACCACAGCGCCTCGATCTCCTCCGGCGGAAGATCGGAGCCTTCGCTCCAGTAGGGGTCGCCGTCGCGCAGGCGGGTGAACTGGTCGATCATGACGAGCGAGAAGGTCTCGCCCAGCATGCCGCCGTCCATGGCGTCCTCCGCGAGACCGCCGATCCAGGCGTCGACGAGGTCGACGTCGCCATATAGCGCCTCCAGCTCAGCCGCCAGTTCCGCATCGGAGGTGATCTCAGAGAAGCTGGTGACCCGGTCGAGCCCGACCGCTTCGCGCAGGTCGTTGTAGCTGCCGACACCCAGATCGCGCCCGCGCTGGATGTTGATCGCGGCGAGGTCCATGCCGGTCTCCCCGTCCTCCGCGAAGAGGAAGGAGCGAACGTCCTCGACCACCATCGTGTCGAGCTCCTGTGCGGTGCCGTCGCCCAGTCCCCGCAGGATCGGGTCGATGCCGCCATTGTCGTAGATCTCGCCTGGCGAGAAGAAGGCATCGCGGAGGGCGAGCTGGCCGGCCGAGATCGTCTCGCCGTCTTCGTCCAGCCGCTGGATCGTCGGCGACAGCAGGCTGTGGCCGAAGCGGTAGACGGCGGTGGAGAACTCGACGGAGATGCCCGGGTTCACCGAGGGGTCGTAGCCGGAGTACTCGGCGATCGCGTCGTCGCCCAGAAGGATGGGCAGGAACTCGTTGTAGGTGATCGCCTGGATTTCCGCCTCGACGCGGTTCCGTGCGGCGTCGAACAATTCGTCGTCGGTGAGCGAAGGGTCCTGCTCGGAAAGGACA
>CAYGKX010000410.1:0-4010 GCA_964350225.1 uncultured Rhodospirillaceae bacterium
GAATTGTTGTCGCGCTGGGGCGGTCCGGAGGATCTCGAGATCCGGCGATCGGCCGTCTATCGCTTTCACGCGCTGGTTGCGGAGCGGTGGCGGGAGAGCCGCGTTCTGCTTGCCGGCGACGCCGCGCACCAGACACCTCCCTTCATTGGTCAGGGCATGTGCCAGGGCATCCGGGACGCGGCGAACCTGCACTGGAAACTGGCCAGGGTCCTGCGCGGCGCCGCGAACCCCGACCTGCTCGACAGCTACGAAGTCGAACGCAAGCCGCATGTCGTGACCACGACTCAACGCGCCATCGCCCTCGGCAAGGACATCTGCCTGCGCGACCCGGACGCCGCCAGGACGCGGGATGCCACACTTATCGAGGAGCTGGAATCGGGGCGCATGAATACCGTCCGGCAGAGCCTCGTTCCGGGCCTGACGACCGGCCTCATCGGCCGCACCGGCACCGGGGCGGCACCCGCGCTGATCGGGACGCTGTGTCCGCAACCCCGCGTCGACCATGACGGACGGCCCGACACGTTGCTGGATGACATCGTCGGAATCCGACCGGCACTCATCGTGACCGGCACCATTCTCGACCGCGCCCTCTCCCATCCCGCAGCCGCCCGCTGGCGTCGCGCCGGAGGGTGTATCGTTGCGCTCGACTGTCCCGCGTCCGGCGTGAGCGCGCGCAGGGAACAGCGCTGCGCCGAAACGGCACCAGTTCTTGCCGTCTCCGATCGTGAAGGCGTCCTCAGGAACACCTTCACCGAACACGGGATCGCCGGGCTGCTGGTTCGTCCCGACCGCTACATCTACGGCGCGGCGCGGACGGCGGACGACCTTTTCGCCCTTGCCAGCGACTGGGTCGAAGGGGTAAGCGGCATTATCACCGTGACGGCCCGCGCGCCCGCCGCGTAGTACAGGCGGCCCTGGGGCCGGGTTCATCGAGAGAGACTGACGGCCTGTGCCTCCCCGTTCCAAGGAAAACGCCGCCAGCGGCGGTAACCAGTCCGCAGAAACCAGTGCCCGCGTACTCAAGGCGCTGGCGGAAGCATCCGGAGCGGCCGGCCTGAAGGTCATCGCCGATGCCGCCGGCCTGTCGCCGTCGAATGCCCGGCGCTATCTGGTCGGCATGATGCATTCTGGGCTGGTCGAGCAGGATGCCGCGACGGGCAACTACGATCTCGGACCGCTGGCGCTGCGCGTCGGCCTCGCGGCGATCTACCGCCTGAATGTCGTCAAGAGCTCGCTGCCGATCATCGCCCGTCTGCGCGACGATCTCGACATGACGGTGCTCCTGACCATCTGGGGCGAGCACGGCCCGACCCTCGTCCATTGGGAAGAAGCCCTGCCACCCGTTGTCATCAGCGTCCGCCTCGGCTCCGTCCTGCCGCTTCTGAGCTCGGCGAGCGGTCGTGTTTTCCTGGCCTGGCTGCCCAAGGCACAAACCGCCCCGCTGGTGAAGGAAGAACGCCGCCGGCTCGGAACGGTCTCTGCCGCGGATGTCGCGAAGATCGTCGAAGAAACGCGCGCGACCGGCTTCGGCCGCTTCGGAACGGTAGACACGATCCGGACCGTCAACTCGATCGCCGCGCCGATCTTCGACCACGAAGGCAAACTCGCCGCCGCCGTCGCGACCTACGGCTCGGGCGCGGCGCTCGATGCCTCTCCGGACAGCGCAACCGCTCGGCTCATCGCCGCCGCAGCCGAAGATATCTCCCAAAGACTGGGCTACGCCTGACACTTTTCCAAGTGTCGGGCCGGCCGGGACCTCCCCCGCAACGCAGCATTCATATTGTGCGGCGCAAAATATCCCCGCCGTCCCGCGCCCAACCGGCTGACACAGCCTTGTTTCGTGGCTATTCTGGGTCAAATCCAAATGCTGGTTCAAAATCCAGTAACGCCATTGCGGCAAACGCATACACAAGGAGAAGGGGGCTTTAGCGTGACGGAACAGAAGAAGATGGGCGGGTCGAAAATCGACAATGCCGGCAAGTCACGGCGCGTGTTTCTGGGCCAGGCGGCCGCCGCCGGCGGCGTGGCGCTGGCTGCGCCGTGGGTCACCACAAAGGCGCGCGCGGCAGGGTCGGTGAACGTTGTTCTGAATCAGGGGCTTCTGGCGAAGCTCTGGATCGACCACCTGCATCCTCAGTTCGAGAAGATGACAGGCGCGACCGTCAACCTGCAGCAGTCGGTCACAAGCCGGATGCTCGTGATGCTCCGGACCCAGAAGGCCAACCCGCCGGACCTGATGCAATTCTCGGAGGCCGGCGTCTTCCTCGCCAAGGAACGCGGCCTGATCCGTCAGCACAACGTCAAGAATATCCCGAATTTCGCCTCGATCCGGCCGGCGTTCAATCTCGCCGACTATTATTCGGCGGGCGTGGTCGACGCCATGCACACGATCTGCTTCAACACCAACCGGATCAAGGAAGCCCCCAAGGCCTGTGCCGACATGTGGAGCCCGAAGCTGAAGGATCAGATCATGATCCCGCCCGTCACCTGGAACAGCGGCGTCCGCATGGTCACCACCGCCGCGCAGATCGCGACCGGCAAGCCGCTCAAGGAAGCGCAGTATGAGTGGGAAGCGGGCATCTCCCAATTGGCCAAGTTGAAAGCGAACGGCGGCGTCGCCTACACCAGCCCGCCCCAGGCGATCCAGTCGCTGCAGAGCGGTCAGGTGCCCGTCGTGCCTTTCTACGGCATCTTCATCAACCCCCTGATCGACAAGGGCGCACCAATCGCGCCGTCGACATATCTGGCCGAGGGCAAGCATGGCGAGATCGTCGGCATGAACATGCCGACCAACGCCAAGAACCGCGAACTGGCGGAGGTGTATGTGAACCTCAGCCTGTCGAAGGAGTTCCAGAGCAAGATCGACAGCGTCCTCCGGGCGCCCGCCGCCAACAAGGATGTCAAGCCGTCGAAACGCACGCTGGAGCTGACCGGGCCGGCCGACAATATCGGCTACGCCGACTGGGCCTTCCTGTCGAAGAACCGTGCGAAGATCACCGAGAAGTGGAACGAAGTCTTCGGTTAGGGTCGCCGGCATGACGGATAGCGTTGCGGCGCCGGGCTCTCCCGGTCCGGCGCCAAGACGTGCCTCGGACAAGCGCCGCAGATTGCTGATGGTGCTGTGTCTCCTGGGGCCGCTGCTCGTTTTCATGGCCGTCTTCTACGCGGCGCCCTTCGCCCATCTCGCGACCGAGAGCTTCCGGTCGTGGGAGGGGGAGGACACGCCGAAGGCCGAGCCGACGATCGACTACTACCTCAAGACCTTCCAGTCGGCGCGCACCTATCGGGCGTTCGAGCGGACTTTTCGCATCTCCCTGATCTCGACGGCGATCGCACTCCTCATCTGCTATCCCATCGCGCTGATGCTTATCCGGGCCGGCCCGCGATTGCGATCCGGCATATTGCTCGTCGTCTTCATATCGCTCGCCTCCAGTCTGATCGTCCGGAACTACGGCTGGCTGGTCGTGCTCGCCGACCAGGGGCCGGTCAACTCGCTGCTGGTCGGGCTCGGCCTGTCCGAACGAAGTATGCGCATGGTCTATTCGGAGGGCGCGACCATCGTCGCGCTCGTCCATTACGTGATGCCCTTCATGATCCTGCCAATCTTCGGGTCGCTTCTGCGCATTCCCGACAGCTATGCCGAGGCGTCGATCTCGCTCGGCGCCGGGCCCTGGACGACCCTGCGAAAGGTCGTCTTTCCGCTGTCGATGCCGGGGGTCTTCGGCGGCACGATCCTGAGTTTCGCCATCTGCATGAGCGCGTTCGTCACCCCGCTGATGCTCGGCTCCCCGGCGACCGCGATGATGTCCCAGGTCGCCGCCGAACAGCTCCTCGTCCAGCAGAATTTCTCGTGGGGATCCGCCATCGTCGTCACCCTCACCCTGGCGACCTTCGCCGTCGTTGTCCTTTACGGCCTCATCATTCGGAAGCTGACGAAAGCTGATGTTTGACGACCGCCTCTTCCGCCGCATCGTCGCGATCCTGGCCTGGACGGCGATCGCCTTTCTGGT
>CAYGKX010000411.1:0-4002 GCA_964350225.1 uncultured Rhodospirillaceae bacterium
TCTTATTCAACGAGCAGCTTCGCGGGTTCCACATCTACGGCACGATCCTGGTGCTGATCGGCGTGATCCTGGTGTCCCGCGCCTGGACGAGCGGCCGGAAGGCCTGAGCCCGCCGGCCAGTGAGACGGAGCCCCTCCAGCCAGGCGGTACCGGCGGAACATGCAACGAAAAATCACATTCTCGCCACATTTCGAGCGAGTCTTCGCCGCAATTCGAGCCCTATATATATCCTCAAATCTCCCCTCTACAGAGGCTTCCCCGAGCCTCTCCAGCCGCCCCGGGCTGGAAAATTTGGCGGCCGGCGACCCCTCGGACTGGCCGCCAATTTTTTTGCCCGCACCCCGCCGCGTGCTATCTAGCGGAGCATGAGAGGGAGCCCTGTTCAGAGCGCACGCGAGAGGTCCCCGGATCAGGTCCGGGGCAGCGGTCTGGGTCTGCCGGAATCGCCCGTCGCATGACCGCCGATTCCACCGCGACCCTGGAAGGAACCGCCCTCTCCTGTATCCGGGGCGAACGTCTCGTCTTCGAGAACCTGTCCTTTTCCCTGAATGCCGGCTCCAGCCTCCGCCTGACCGGACCGAACGGCAGCGGCAAGACGACGCTCCTGCGACTGCTCGCCGGTCTCTCGCGACCGGAGGCCGGGACCGTCGCCTGGGCCGGTACCGATATCAGTCACGACATGGATGCTCACCGGCGGCGGACCGCCTGGCTCGGCCACGGAGACGCGGTGAAACCCTGGATGACCGTTGCCGAGAACGTGCGCTTCTGGACCGCGCTGCGCGGCCGCCCGGACGGCGCCGCCGACACCGCGCTGGAGAGGGTGGCGCTTGGCGGCCTCGCCGACCTGCCGGCGCAGATCCTGTCCGCGGGCCAGCGTCGGCGGCTTGCCCTTGCCCGGGTATTCGCCTCAGGCACGGACCTGTGGCTGCTGGACGAACCCACGGTCGGGCTCGACACGCCGTCGCGAGGCGGGCTCGAAAGCGCTCTCGCCGATCATTGCGCGGCGGGCGGCCTTGCGATCGTCGCGACGCATCAGCCGGTCGCACTGCCGGGCGAGACCGCGCTCGACCTCGCACTCGCGAAGGCAAGCTGACCGGTGGGCGGCATGGCATCGCTCGTCGCCCGGGAACTCCGGCTCGCCTTCCGGCAGTCGAGCGACACCGTCATCGTCGTCGGCTTTTTCCTGATCGTCGTGGCCCTCTTCCCGCTCGGCCTGGGCGCGGACCCAAAACGCATCGCCGACATCGGCCCTGCGGTGGTTTGGGTCGCCGCCCTCCTCGCCGTGCTGCTTGGCCTTGATCGTCTGTTCGAGGCCGACCGGCGGGATGGCAGCCTCGACCTCCTGATGACCGGCCCGCCCGGTCCGCTGCCGCTGGTCGCCGCGAAATTGATCGCCCTCTGGCTTACGGCGGGCCTGCCGCTGACGCTCCTCTCGCCCCTCATTGCGGTGATGCTGGGGCTCCCGTTCGATGTCGGTCTCAGGCTCTTTCTCGCCCTCCTCCTCGGCACCCCGACCCTCACTCTTCTGGGTGGGATCGGCGCGGCACTCGTTCTCGGCGCGCGGCGCGGCGGAGTTCTTCTGGCGCTTCTGGTCCTCCCGCTCTATGTGCCGGTCCTGATTTTCGGAGTCTCCGCCGTCGCGCCGGCCGCCGGCCAATCCGCGCGTCCGGCCTTCCTCTTCCTCGCAGCGCTGCTCCTCGCCGCGCTGCCGTTGGCGACCTGGGCGACCGTCGCGGCCTTGAAACAGGCGGCCTCCGACAGCTAATGAGTAGCGCCATGCACGGTCTCGCCAACCCCAACCGCTTTTTGCGCGTCAGCCGCAAAGTCACCCCCTGGACAGGATGGGCCGCCGTCGCCTGCATTCTGGCGGGTGCGATCTGGGGAATCGCCTTCGGGCCGGAGGACTATCAACAGGCGGACAGCGTGCGGATCATGTATGTCCACGTGCCGTCCGCCTGGATGGCGCTGTTCGTCTATGTCTGCCTTGCCGGCGCCAGCTTCTCGGCCCTCGTCTGGCGCCATGTGCTCGCCCATGTCTTCGCCCGCGCGGCGGCTCCCGTAGGCGCCGCCTTCACCTTCCTCGCGCTCGTCACCGGCTCCCTCTGGGGCAAGCCGATGTGGGGCGACTGGTGGGCCTGGGACGCCCGGCTGACCTCGGTTCTCGTCCTCTTCTTCTTCTATCTCGGCCATATCGCGCTGACCCGCGCGTTCGACAATTCGCAGCGCGGGGCGAACGCGGCGGCGATTCTGGCGCTGGTCGGCGTCGTGAACGTGCCGATCGTGAAATTCTCGGTCGACTGGTGGTCGACACTGCACCAGGGATCTAGCATCGCGCGGCTCGCCGGGCCGACCATCGACATCTCCATGCTGGCGCCGCTCGGCCTCATGATCCTCGGCTTCACCCTCTATTTCGTGACCCTGGTGCTGCTGCGCACCCGAAGCGAACTCGTCGCCGCGCGCATTCGGGCGCTCAACCTGCGCCGCGCCCATGGCTGAGCCGCCTTACTTGCGGCAAAATCGCACGCCAATAAGAGCTTAACAGCAACCGCGGGGGGCACTACCTTCCCGCCACGGTCCGGCGCCGCACGCCGGTTTTGCGCAGGAGCGACCGGATGGGGCGCTACGACCTGTATGTCTGGCCGGCCATCGGCATCACCGCGCTGGTCCTTCTGGTCCTGGCGCTGACGACGTGGCGCACCCTGCGCACGCGGGAGCGACGGCTGGCGGAACTGGAAAAGGCCGTGGGACGGCGGAGCAAGGGCGATGAAGCCTAAGAACAAGCGTCTTCTGATCGTCTCCGGCGGGATGGCCTTCCTGGCCGGCGCCGTTGCGCTTGCCCTCGTCGCGCTGTCCGACAGCATCGTCTATTTCTACACGCCCAGCCAGCTTCAGGCGAAAGGCATCCAGCCGGGCCAGTATTTCCGCCTGGGCGGCTTCGTGAAGGAGAAGAGCGTCGCGAAGCTCGCTGACGGCAAGGGCGTCGAGTTCACTGTCATCGACCGGGACGAATCCGTAAAGGTCCGTTTCGTCGGCATCCTGCCCGACCTGTTCCGGGAGGGCCAGGGCGTGGTCGCCGAAGGGCGCCTGGACACGGCAGGCCTTTTCACCGCGGATCGCGTCCTTGCCAAGCATGACGAGAAATACATGCCGCGGGAACTGGCGGACGAGCTGAAGAAGCAAGGCATCTGGCACCGCCCCGGCGGCGGCTACGGCAACGGCAAGAAATAGCGCGGCGGCCGGCCCGCCCCTCTCTCCACCGCAACAAGGCACCCCTCCCCCATGATCCCCGAGATCGGACATTTCGCCCTGATCCTGGCGCTGTTCATGGCCGTCGTGCAGGCGGTGGTGCCGCTTGTCGGGGCGGCGCGCGGCAATCCGGCGATGATGGCGGCGGCGCGGCCGCTGAGCCAGGGCCAGTTCGTCTTCGTCGCGATCTCCTTCGCGGCCCTGACCTGGAGCTATGTCGTCTCCGACTTCTCGGTCGCGAATGTCGCCGCGAACTCCCACAGCGCGAAGCCGCTCCTTTACAAGATCACGGGGGTGTGGGGGAATCACGAGGGGTCGATGCTCCTCTGGGTCCTGATCCTTGCCCTTTTCGGCGCGACGCTCGGGACCTTCGGCCAGAACCTGCCGCCACAGTTGCGCGCCCGGGCCCTGTCCGTTCAGGCGATGATCGCGGTCGGCTTCCTCGCCTTCTCGCTCCTGACCTCGAACCCGTTCGAGCGGCTGTCACCGGTGCCGGCGGACGGGAATGGCCTGAACCCTGTCCTGCAGGACCCCGGTCTCGCCTTCCATCCACCGTTCCTTTACCTTGGTTATGTCGGTCTGAGCATCTGTTTCAGCTTTGCCGTGGCCGCCTTGATCGAAGGTCGGGTGGACGCCGCTTGGGGTCGATGGGTGCGGCCCTGGACCCTTGCCGCCTGGACCTTCCTGACCATCGGGATCGCGCTGGGGTCGTGGTGGGCTTATTACGAACTCGGCTGGGGCGGATTCTGGTTCTGG
>CAYGKX010000412.1:0-965 GCA_964350225.1 uncultured Rhodospirillaceae bacterium
AAGGCTTCGGCGTCCACACCTTCCGGCTGGTCAGTACGAAGGGCAAGTCGACCTTCGTCAAGTTCCACTGGAAGCCGAAGCAGGGGATGCAGTCCGTCGTCTGGAACGAGGCGCTGAAGATCAACGGCATGGATCCGGACTTCCACCGCCGCGACATGTGGAACGCCATCAAGGCCGGCGACTATCCGGAATGGGAGCTCGGCCTCCAGCTCTTCGACGACGACTTCGCCGAGAAGTTCGCCTTCGACATCCTGGATCCGACCAAGCTGATCCCCGAGGAGGAGGTGCCCGTGCAGATCGTCGGGCGGCTCGTGCTCGACCGCTGCGTCGACAACTTCTTCGCCGAGACCGAGCAGGTCGCCTTCTGCACGCAGAATATCGTTCCCGGCGTCGACTTCACGAACGACCCGCTGTTGCAGGGCCGGAATTTCTCCTACCTCGACACGCAGCTGAAGCGGTTGGGCAGCCCCAACTTCACCCACCTGCCCATCAACGCCCCGAAATGCCCCTTCCATCATTTCCAGCAGGACGGGCACATGGCCTTCCACAACCCGAAGGGTCGGGCGAACTACGAACCGAATTCCTGGGGCGGGGAGGAAGGCGGCCCGCGGGAAGACCCGAAGCGCGGCTTCGCCTCCTTCCCGGCGGAAGAAGCCGGCGCCAAGGAACGCGTGCGGTCTGAGACCTTCGCGGATCATTACAGCCAGGCGCGGCAGTTCTACATCTCCCAGACGGAGACCGAACAGGGGCACATCGCCGACGCCCTCGTCTTCGAGCTGAGCAAGGTGGAGCCGGAGGCCATCCGCCTCAGGATGATCTCGCATCTCCTGAACATCGACACCGACCTCGCGAAATCCGTGGCGGACGGCCTTGGCGTGAAGAAGATGCCCAAGGCGGCCACGCCGGCGCGGGAGCCGATCACCGATCTGCCGCCCTCCCCCGCCCTCAGCATCATCCGGAACGGG
>CAYGKX010000412.1:975-1757 GCA_964350225.1 uncultured Rhodospirillaceae bacterium
CCTGGTCGCGGACGGCACCGATATCGGTCTGCTGAACGGCCTCAAGACGGCGCTCGAAAAGGAAGGGGCGTCGCTCAAGATCGTCGCGCCGACCATCGGCGGGATCGAGGCGAGCGACGGCAGTCACGTGAACGCCGACGAGAAGGTCAACGGCGGTCCGTCGGTCGTCTTCGACGCCGTCGCAGTGCTTCTGACCGAGGAGGCGGCCGGGACCCTGTCCAGGGAAGCGACGGCGAAGGACTTCCTGTCCGACGCCTTCGCCCACCTGAAGTTTATCGCCTATACGAAGGGCGCGTCCGCCCTGTTTGACGCGGCCGGCGTGGACATGGCGGCGGACGACGGGGTGATGGAGCTGAAGAAGCCCGCCGACGCGAAGGGTTTCGTCAAGGCCTGCCGGAAACTGCGCCTCTGGGCGCGCGAGGACGCGGAGTGGCAGGTTTAGAACGCCCCTCTGTCCGGTGCGGCGCCCGTCTCACGATCCTTCGAGACGGGCGCTTCCGCGCCCTCCTCAGGATGAAGCGGAAGCTTCCTCAAGATAACGCCCCTTCATCCTGAGGAGCGGCCATCGGCCGCGTCTCGAAGGATCGGACGAAGGGCGGAGCCGGCTACATGTCGAGCAGCATGCGCTCCGGATCCTCGAGGCATTCCTTGATGCGCTTGAGGAAGGTGACCGCCTCGCGGCCATCGACGATGCGGTGGTCGTAGCTCATGGCGAGATACATCATCGGCCGGATCTCGACCTTGTCGCCGATGGCGACCGGGCGCTTCTCCGTCCGGTGCAT
>CAYGKX010000412.1:1767-3996 GCA_964350225.1 uncultured Rhodospirillaceae bacterium
TCGACAGTTTTCCGTCCCGCGCCTTGTGGCCGAGCTCGGTGATGGTCTGTTCGATTTCCGCGAAGCTCATCGCGTCGGCGTCGCGCAGGACCGGCACGACCAGCCCCTGCTCCGTTCCGACCGCGACACCGATGTCGTAGTGGTTCTTGTAGACGATCTCGTCGCCGTCGATCTCGGCATTCACCGCCGGGATCTCCTTCAGGGCCGCGATCGACGCCTTGACGAAGAAGCTCATGAAGCCCAGACGCACACCGTGCTTCTTCTCGAAGGCCTCCTTGTAGCGGGCGCGCAGGTCTAGAATGCCCGACATGTCGACATCGTTGAACGTCGTGAGCATGGCGGCGGTGTTCTGCGCCTCCTTCAGACGCTCGGCAATGCGGCGGCGCAGGCGGGACATCCGCACCCGCTCCTCGCGATCGCCGGCCTTCTTCGGCTCCGCCGGCGTCTCCTCGGTCTTGATCTGCTGCGGCGGTGGCGCCGATTCGGTCTTGGGCTCCGGCGTCGGAGCTTCTTCCGATTGGACCTCTTCCGCCTGGGGCTCCTCCGCGGCGGCCGGCGCCTCCCCGGAGACATGTTCGAGCACGTCGCCCTTCGTCAGGCGGCCGTCCTTGCCGGTTCCCTCGATTGACGCCGGATCGACATCATTTTCCGCGACCAGCTTGCGAACGGCGGGCGACAGTTCGGCGCTCGCATCCCCCGAGCCGCCTGCATCGTTTGCGGCCGCAGGCGGCGGTGACGTTTCGGCGGGTGCCGGGGGAGGAGGCGGAGGGGCTGTATCCGCGGCGGGCGGAGGCGGAGACGTTTCCGCCGGCTTCTCCTCCGCCGGAGCGGCGGCGGGCGCCGACGCGGCCTCGCCAGCCTCGCCGATCTTGCCGAGCACAGCGCCGACCTCGACCTCCGCGCCTTCTTCGGCGCCGATCTCGGTCAGGACGCCGGCCTTCGGCGCGGGGACTTCGAGCGTAACCTTGTCGGTCTCCAGCTCGAGCAGCGGCTCGTCCGCTTCGACGGTGTCACCGACCTTCTTGAACCATTTCGCGACGGTCGCTTCCGTGACCGATTCGCCCAGGGTCGGGACCTTGATTTCCGTAGCCATCTGCGTCTCACCTTCTTGACCGGGTCCGGCCCGGCGTTGTGCGTCCAGCGATGCTGTATTCAATTCAGGCGGGGTCGCCCAGGGCCTGCGCGATCAGCTTCTTCTGTTCCGCCACATGGCGCGAGAAGAGCCCCGTCGCCGGCGACGCGGCGGCCGGCCGGCCGGCATATTTCGGCCGTCCCGCGGGCATGTTGAGTTCGCCCATCACCTCCTCGATCCACGGCGCGGCATAGAGCCAGGAGCCCATGTTCTTCGGCTCCTCCTGACACCAGATCACCTCCGCGTTCGGAAAACGCGACAGGTCGTCGGCCAGCGGCGTCGTGGGGAAGGGATAGAGCTGTTCCAGCCGAAGAACGCAGACATCGTCGCGCCCGGCCTCGTCCCGCGTCTTCACCTCGATGACGTAGGTGCCCGGCCGGCCTCGTCCCGCGCCTCGATCAGGTCGTAATAGACCTTGCCGGAGCAGAGGACGACGCGCTTGATCCGGTCGTCCGGCCCGACCCGGCCGGTGTCGAACAGCACCCTGTGGAAGGAGGAGCCGGGGCCGAAATCCTCCAGGCTGGAGACGGCGTGCTTGTGGCGCAGAAGCGACTTCGGCGTCATGACGATCAGCGGCTTGCGGTATTTCCGGCGCATCTGCCGGCGCAGCGCATGGAAATAGTTGGCCGGCGAGGTGCAGTTCACGACCTGCATATTCTCTTCGGCGCACAACTGGAGATACCGCTCCAGCCGGGCGGAGGAATGCTCGCGGCCCTGCCCTTCATACCCGTGCGGCAATAACATCACCAGGCCAGACATGCGCAGCCATTTTGTCTCCCCACTTGAAATAAATTGATCAATAATCGTTTGGGCGCCGTTGACAAAATCGCCAAATTGCGCCTCCCACAAGGTCAACCATTTCGGCTCTGCCATTGAAAATCCGTATTCATACCCTAAAACCGCAAATTCGGATAATGGGCTGTCATGCACTTCGAACGGGGATTGATCGTGAAAGATATTTTGTAACGGTTGATAAATATGCCCATCTGTTTGATCGTACATTTTGACATGGCGTTGGGAAAATGTTCCGCGTCCACAATCTTGACCCGAAAGCCTTACCCCATAACCTTGCTTGACCAAAGATCCAAAGGCCAAAG
>CAYGKX010000413.1:0-239 GCA_964350225.1 uncultured Rhodospirillaceae bacterium
CACCGCTATCCCCACGAATTCTCCGGCGGCCAGCGCCAGCGCATCTCGATTGCGCGCGCGGTGGTCCTCAAGCCACACCTGATCGTGCTCGACGAGCCGACGAGCGCTCTGGACCGGTCGGTCCAGACCCAGATCATCGAGCTCTTGCGCAAGCTTCAGCGCGACCACGATCTGGCCTATCTGTTCATCAGCCACGACCTCAAAGTGGTCCGCGCGCTGAGCCACCGCGTCATCGTCAT
>CAYGKX010000413.1:249-3992 GCA_964350225.1 uncultured Rhodospirillaceae bacterium
CTGTCAGCGCCGACCGACGGCTGGAACGGGGTCCCTCCCGAACCTCCCTTTCAAGTTGGGAGGGAGAGCGACTAGAACCTGTCCTCCAAACATCGAAAAGACCCATCCCATGGCCCTCCTCATCATCTCCAACTGGAACGACAAGGAAGACTGGCGCCAGCGCTGCACGGACGCATTGCCGGGGCTCGACTTCCGCATCTGGCCGGAGGAGGCGGGAGACGTATCCGAGATCGAGGTCGCGCTGGCCTGGAAGCCGCCGGCGGGCGTTCTGGCGTCGTTGCCCAACCTGAAGCTCGTCCAGTCGCTTGGCATGGGCGTCGACCATATCTTTGCCGACCCGGAACTGCCGGCGGGCGTGCCCATCGCGCGCATCGTCGACAGCGACCTGATCGAGCGGATGAGCGAATATACCGTGCATGCCGTCCTGCACTATCACCGCGACGCGGATTACTACGACGCCCGGCAGAAGGAGCGGGACTGGCGGCAGGTGCCCGCGCCCCATGCCTCGGAACGGTCGGTGGGTATTCTCGGCCTCGGCGCCATCGGCCGCGATGTGGCGCGGAAGCTCAAGATATTCGGTTTCCGCCTGAACGGCTGGAGCCGCTCCCGCCGGTCCGAGGAGGGGGTGAACTGTTACCATGGGCAAGACGGCCTGGAGCCGTTCCTGGCGGCATCGGAGTTTGTCGTCTGCCTGCTGCCGCTGACCCCGGGCACGGAAAACATCCTCGATGCCAAGGCCTTTGCCGCCATGCCGGCGGGCGGCGGTATCATCAACGTGGCGCGCGGCGGCCATGTGGTGGATGAGGACCTGATCGCGGCCCTCGATGCCGGCCAGCTGTCCTTCGCCAAGCTCGACGTTTTCCGGCAAGAGCCGCTGCCGCAAGATCACCCTTTCTGGACGCACCCGAAGATCCGCCTGACGCCCCACAACGCGGGCATCACCAACCCGGCGAGCGCGGCTGCCCAGATCGTCGAGAATTACCAGCGCGCGGTCGCCGGGCGCGAGATCCTGAACATCGTCGATCCCGCGCGGGGCTACTGAGCGGACGTCGCCTCTCCGTCATCCGCCCGGCGTGCCCGATATTCGTCGCGCAGGCGGCGGGCGAACTGGCGTCCATCGCGTTTGGTCTGACGGTCGAACAGGCCGAACAGAATGAGGCCGGCGGCAAGCAGCTGCGGCAGGAGGAGGTAGTAGACCCCGCCGGGCGCCAGCCCCATCGCCTCCCAGCCCGCCATGGCGCCGATGGAGGCGATCCCCAGGACAACGCCGCCCAGCACGCGGGGCAGGAAGGCCTTTTCGGCCCTGGCTGCCGCCCTTGTCTCCACTTCCACGGTGCGATCGATATCCGGCAACAGGTCGCGTGCGGCGGAAATCAGTCGCCCGGCGTCCGCCGCCGACAGGCCCGTGGCGGTCAGCCGTGCCGTGGCGGCCTGGATGTCCGCGTCGGGTGCGGCCGCGCGTGTCGCGCCGTCCAGCGCGAAGCGGCGGTCGGCGCCGGTGAGGCCGGCGGGCAGCAGGGCTTCGAGGCGGGCGATATACCTCCCGTGCAGTTCCGACCGGATGCGCTTCTCCGTCGCCGCCGACACGGGGTCTCAGGCGGTTCCGGCCGTCAGGGCGCGGTAGAGCGCCCGGATGCCCAGTCCCTCTCCGCCCTTTGGCCGGCCGGGGCGGCTGTCGCCGTTCCAGCCGTAGGTGTCGATATGGGCCCAGGCGACCTTGGCACTGCCGAGGAAGGTCTCGAGGAAGAGCGCCGCCGTGATCGCACCGCCGAAGGGCCGGTCGGGCGCGTTGGTCACGTCCGCGTGGTCGACTTCCAGCCATTTCCGATAGCCGGGCCACAGCGGCATCCGCCACAGGGGATCGTCGGCCGCCGACCCGGCATCGAGGATCGCCGCCGCGAGCGCGTCGTCGTTGCTGAAAAGCGCGGGCAATTCGGGTCCCAGGGCCACGCGGGCCGCTCCGGTCAGGGTCGCGAAATCGATGATCGTCTCCGGTGACAGTTCCGTCGCGCGCGTCAGGGCGTCGGCCAGGATGACACGGCCCTCGGCATCCGTGTTGCCGACCTCGATGGTCTTCCCCAGGCGCGTCGGCACGATGTCGAGCGGGCGAAAGGCGCCCGGGCCGATGGCATTCTCGACCGCCGGAACGAGGAGGGTCAGGGTGATGTCGGCGCCCGAAGCCATCAGAAGGTCGGCGAGGCCGATCACAGTCGCGGCGCCGCCCATGTCCTTTTTCATCGTCTTCATGCCGGCCGCCGACTTCAGGTCGAGGCCGCCGGTGTCGAAGGTGACGCCCTTGCCGACCAGCGCCACCTTTTTCGGCCCGTCACCCCAATGCAGCTCCATCAGCCGAGGTGCTTCCTTGGCGGCCCGGCCGACCGCGTGGATGGCCGGGTAGTTCTCCGTCAGAAGGTCGTCGCCGGCGGTCGTCGTCACCGTGGCGCCGTGGCGCGCCGACATATCCTCGATGGCTTTCTGCAGGCCCGACGGCCCCATGTCCTCTGCCGGCGTGTTGATCAGATCGCGTGCGAGGAACAGGCTGAATGCCGTCCGTTCGACGGCCTCCGCTTCCACACCTTCCGGAAGCTGCAGCAGTGGCCGTTCCTCCGGTTTTCTGTCACCCGGCTTGTAGCGTTCGAAGCGGTAGGCCCCCAGCGCCCACCCCAGTGCGGCGTCGGTGGGGTCGGCGCCGCCCGCCAGACGGTAGACGCCCTGAGGCAGGGTGCGGGGCAGGTCGGCCAGGCGCCAGATATCGGGGCCTTCCGGCGACGCACCCACCAGCACCTCGGCGATCCCGCCGGCGGAATCGGGGATCAGGCTCACCTGGCCGGGATCGCCCCGGAATCCGGTCGCCACCGTCCAGCGCTGCGCGGCCTCCGTCGCCTCCGACCGCCATTCCGGAAGCCGGTTCGACGGTACCACCGATATCGGGACCGAGGCCCGCTCGCGGTCGATATCGATCTGAAAGCGCCCGTCCATCGCTGCCGGCTCCCTGCCTCTTTGTCTGCTGTCATTGCGCGGCGTCATCGCTATCATGCGCACGCCCGACGTTCCAGTGGTGCGGTGACTGCGTGCCCGGTCGGCGAGAGACGGTCCTTCCAGGAGGCAACGATGGCCGATTTCACGATTTACCTGGCCAACAAGAATTATTCGTCCTGGTCGATGCGCGGCGGGCTTGCCGCCGCGATGACCGGTGCCGATTACGAGGAGGTCATCATCCCGCTCGACCAGGCGGACACCCGTGAGCGTATTCTGCCCCATTCGCCGTCGGGCAAGCTGCCGGCGCTGAAGCACAAGGACCTCCGGATCTGGGACTCTCTCGCGATCGCGGAGTATCTGGCGGAACTCTATCCCAACAAGGAACTGTGGCCGGACGATCGCGCGATGCGGGCCAGGGCCCGCACGGTATGCGCCGAAATGCACAGCGGCTTTCCCGCGCTGCGCCGGATGCTGCCCATGAATGTGCGGGCCAAGAAGCCCGCGCCGGAGATCGACGGCGACCTGCGCGCCGATATCGAGCGGATTGTCGGCATGTGGAACGCCTGCCGGGCCCGTTTCGGCGAGGGTGGTGACTTCCTGTTCGGCGCGCCGACCCTGGCGGACGTGTTCTTCGCACCGGTGGTCAGCCGCTTCGTCACCTACGGGATCGAACTGGACGACGTCTGCCTCGCCTAGCGCGAGGCGGTCTGGAAATGGGAGCCGGTGGTCGCCTGGCGCAAGGCCGCCAACGACGAACCCTGGCT
>CAYGKX010000414.1:0-3992 GCA_964350225.1 uncultured Rhodospirillaceae bacterium
ATCGCGCAGCATCTGCTGGATGGCGCTCATGACCATCGGGCCGCGCCAGCTCATCGGGGTTTCCTCGTCAACCAGGAAGCCCATCGACATGACCTTGACGCCGTAATTTTCCATCGGGTCGAGGCGCTTGCCGTCGGCGGTCGTCGGTTTTCCGGAGATGCCCATCATGCGCGGCAGGGACGGGCCGTAGACGTCGGCGTCGAGCAGACCGACCTTCGCACCTTCGGCAGCAAGGGCGAGGGCGAAATTGACCGCGGTCGTCGATTTGCCGACACCGCCCTTGCCGGACGCGACCGCCACGATATGCCGGACGGTAGGGGCGAGAGCCTGAGAGTCGCCATGGCCGGGGGCGGCCTGTCGTGCACCGGCCGGCTGTTGCTGCGGCTGTGGGGCCGGCTCTTGGGGCTGCGGGGCCGTCTGGCCGCCCGGCGTGCTGTTGTGGGCGGTGAGCACGGCGGTAACCGAAACGACCCCGGGCATCGCCATGACCATTTCTTCGGCCGCCTTGCGCATCGGCTCCAGCGCTGCACCCTCGGCCGGGTCGACCTCGATGGCGAAGCCGACATTTCCGTCCTTTACGACCAGCCCGCTGATCATGCCCAGGTCCACAATACTTGTACCCTTGCCCGGATGGTCGATGGATTGCAGCGCGGCGCGGACATCTTGCTCGGTCACGGTCGCCATTCTTGAATTCTCCCCTGGTCTGACAATATCGCTGATCGGTATGACGGACCTGTGTCACTTCCGGTCCGCATTCCCCCGACGCGATGGGAGAGGTAGGTTAGACCGGCGTGGAATGAAAGGGCAGCGGACCCCGCGGATTGTCGCGGCAGCCCGTGGGCCATCATTGCGGCTGATCCGCCTTCTGGCCTATAAGGCCCCCTGAAACCGCCCCTGTGGGGCGGCGGCGCCGACGGGCGGTGCGCGCCGGGACGATACATGGCAGCGGGACGCGGACGAGACGCGGGCCCGCGGAAAACGGCCAGCGAGGAAATTGCATGCCTTGGAAGAACATGATTGGCGGCAAGGGAGGCCCCTGGGGCTCCGGCGGCGGCGGTAACGGAAACGGCTCCGGCGGCCCCTGGGGTGGCTCTGGCGGTGGCGGCGGCGGACGCGGCCCTGGCGGCGGGCGCGGTCCCGGCGGCGGGCAGCGCGGCCCCGATTTCGAGGACATGATCCGGCGCGGTCAGCAGAACGTGCGCCGGTTCCTGCCCGGCGGCTTCGGCAGCGGGAAGGGCATCGCGGCCATTGTCCTGCTCGCGATCCTGATATGGCTCGCCACCGGCGTCTACCGGGTCGATCCGAAGGAGGCCGGCGTCGAGATGGTCTTCGGCAAGATGACAGACGTCACCTCCCAGGGCCTGCATTGGAACTGGCCCTCGCCGATCGGCGACGTTTTCAAGCCGGCCGTTACGGTGGAAAACCGGGTGGATATCGGCTTCGTCGGCACCCGCTCCGGTGGCGCGGGCAGCGCCCGTCAGCAGGAAAGCCAGATGCTGCGCGGCGACGAGCACATCCTCCACATCCAGTTCGCCGTGTTCTGGAAGATTCGCGCGACCTCGCCGAACAACGAAGGCATCCGACGTTTTCTCTTCAATATCCGCAATCCGGAAAAGACGGTGAAGGATGCCAGCGAAAGCGCGATGCGCGAGATCGTCGGCAAGAACGAGTTCGAATATGTCCGCACCAAGGGTCGCGGCGAGATCCAGAATGAGGTTCGGAAGCTCATCCAGGAGATCCTGAACGACTACCAGGCCGGCATCGAGGTCATCCGTGTGCAGATCCAGCAGGCCGACCCGCCAGGTGTCGTCCTCGCCGCCTTCCGCGATGTGCAGGCCGCGCGCGCCGACAAGGAGCGGACCGTCAACGACGCGAACGCCTACCTGAACCAGATCGTCCAGCGGTCCGAGGGTGAGGCGGAGCAGATCCTGCGCGCCGCCGAAGCCTACCGGCAGGAACAGATCTCCGTCGCCCAGGGTTCGGCCGCACGCTTCCAGTCGCTGCTGCGCCAGTATCAGGCGTCCAAGGACGTGACACGCCAGCGCATCTACATGGAAACCATGCGCGACATCATCAAGAACATCGATCTCATCGTCGTCGACACGAAGGGCCGCGGCGGCACGGTCAATTACCTGCCGCTGAACGAGCTGATGAAGCGCCGAGGCGGCAGCACGACGAACGGGAGTGCGAAGTAATGACCAAAACCCGCATTGCAATCGCCGCGCTGGTCGTCATCCTGGGCATTGTCGGCCTGTCGGCGACCTACACGGTCAACGAACGCGACCAGGCGATCGTCCTGCAGTTCGGCAAGTTCGTGAAGACCGAGCGGTCGCCGGGCCTGCATTTCAAGCTGCCCTTCATCCAGAATGTCCGATATTTCGACCGCCGGGTGCTCGACTTCGACATCCAGCCGCGTGAAATCCCAACGAGCGACCAGAAGCAGGCGATCGTCGACACGTTCGTCCGCTACCGGATCATGAACCCGCTGGCGTTCCTGGAGCGTGCGCGCACCCAGGAGAATTTCGACGCGGCCCTGAACCGAATCGTTCAGGCGGCGGTGTCGAACGAGTTCGCCGGGGTCGATCTGGCCACCCTCCTGACGCCGCGCCGTGCCCAGCTGATGGACCGGATCACCAAGAAGGTGAAGGACGAGACCAAGGAGTTCGGCGTCAACATCATCGACGTCCGGGTGAAGCGGGTCGACCTGCCGGAGCAGAACAGCAAGCCGATCATCCAGCGGATGGAGACGCAGCGGCGCCAGGAAGCGACCCGCATCCGCGCCGAGGGCGATCGGGATGCCAGGCGCATCCGGGCCGAGGCGGACAAGCGGGCCCGTGTCATCAAGGCCGATGCCGAGCGGCGCTCGCAGATCCTCCGCGGTCAGGGCGAGGCGCTCGCCCAGCAGACCTTCAACAAGGCCGTCGGTCAGGATGTCGACTTCTACCGCTTCTGGCTGGCGATGAGCGAGTATCGCAAGGTCTTCGAAACCGGGGAACGAAAGACCTTCGTCCTCGACCCGTCCAATCCGTTCCTGCGCTATTTCTTCAGCATCGACGGTGCGGTCGGACGGACACCGGGCGCCGGCGGCGGCAACGGCGCGGGTTCGGGTGGCGGTTCGGGAACGGGCCAGTCGGGCACGACCTCTGCTCCCGCGCCCCGGACGACCACGCCCGCCGGGACGACCGCGAACTGACGAGCCTTCGTGTCGGATTTCATCGTCGCGCTGGGGCTCGTCTTCGTGATCGAGGGCGCGCTCTACGCCCTCTTTCCGTCCGGTATGCAGCGGATGATGGCCCAGATGCAGGAGACCCCGCCCGCGACCCTCAGGGTCGCGGGCCTGGTCGCCGCCGTCGCGGGGCTGGCGGTCGTTTGGCTGGTCCGCGGTTGACGCCCCACGGTTCGTGTTCAGCCCGCCGCCGCGAAATGGAACGGGTGCTGTACAATTTTCGCCATAATTGCCCCTCTATATCCGTTTCTAGAAGCGGGCCCGCCGAAGAAATGCGGGGTAATAAGGAACTGCGTGTTTCTGCGAAAGGACAGTAAAGAACCGATGATGACCGAAACCATGCGCGGCGTCGTCCAGACGCCAGTTCGGCGGGGTCTGGGCCTCGCCGCCGCCACGGCCCTCGCGATCGGCGTCGGCACGATGGCGCTTCCCGCTCAGGCCGCTCCTCCCGCGGTGAAATCCGTCAAGCTGCCGCCGGTCTCGACCCCGCTTCTCAAGGTCGCCGACAAGACAGAGGCCCTGCCGGACCTCGTCGAGCGTCTTCTGCCAGCGGTCGTGAGCATCGCCGTTACCCACGGTGGAACTCAGGGCAATGTCAGCGGCCGCAACCGGGTGCCGGAGGGATCGCCCTTCGAACGGCATTTCCGTGAATATTTCGACCGCCGTCAGCCGAACCTGCGCCGCGGCCGAGCCGTGGGCAGCGGCTTTATCATCAGCGCGGACGGCTACATCGTCACGAACCACCATGTGATCAAGAACGCCTCCC
>CAYGKX010000415.1:0-3033 GCA_964350225.1 uncultured Rhodospirillaceae bacterium
CGGAACTCACTGCTCATCCCGTCGGTCTCCTGTCGGTCCGCGGCCCACCGGCCCCATGCGGGCAGGCTAGCCGCGGATTGTGACAGAAACATTCACGAAGGGTGGGGTTCCTTTGCCGCAGGCATGCCCCGGAGCTATCCGCGAATGCGCGCGACGACCCACCAGGCGCCTGGGAGCACCGCCGCCGCGAGCGCGATCTTGACCAGGGCGCCCCAGACGAAGGGTAGGAGCCCTGCGGCGATTGCCGTGTCGAAGCCGATCAGGGTCGAAAGCCAGGCAACGCCCAGGCCGAGAATGCAGACCGTCCCGATCGCCATCGCCGGCAGGGTCGTCCAGATCGAGCGGTCCCAACCGCGTTCGGCGAGCCAACCGGTCGCGGCCGCCGCGACGGCGAAACCGGCGATGTAGCCGCCGGTGGGGCCGAGAAGATAGGCAGGGCTCGCCCCCGCATTGGTGAAGACCGGCAGGCCAGCCATCCCCTCGCCGATATACAGGAGGACCGTCGCCAGGCCGAGCCGCCAGCCGAAAGCCATCCCGACGACGAGGATCGCGAAGGTCTGCATCGTCATCGGAACCGGCACCATCGGCACCTTGATATGAGCGCAGAGGGCGATGAAGAGAGTGCCGGCGAGCGCGAGACAGGCCGGGCGCAGAAGCCGCCCGGCGCCGCTGTCAGCCGCCGGCCAGAGGGCAGCGGCGAGGGTGCCGGATGAAGGCGTGGTGGCGAACGGGGGCGAACTCGTCTGGGCGGTCATGGCGTCCTTTCGGGAAGTGCAACGCGATTGGGATGGATGTTGGGCGGATGGGCCTGAAAGCCTCGCCGATGACAGACCTAACGGTGGACGGCGCCCGCCTCAACCGCGTTGTCGGCCTTGCGGACGCAATGCGCCCTTGCAGCCGGTCTCTTGCACAGGCCGGATTTCCGACTAATTTGTTCGCCGACAGAGATCGAGGACGAAGATGACCCCTGACAGCACGACGAAACCCGCAGACGCCGCGCCCCACGGTCCGGATGGCGTGCCGGCGACCGACCCGGATCCGAAGGCCTATCTTGAGCCAACCTGGTATCTGAATTTCGACGATCCGGCCGTGCGCGCCTTTGCCGAGAAGGCGATCGAGGGCGCGACGACGGACGTCGAGAAGGCCGTCAAGCTGTTCTACGCCGTTCGCGACGACATCCCCTACGACCCCTACAAGATTTCTGGCCGGGCCGACGATTATCGGGCCAGCAACACCCTCGCGGACGGTCGGGGCTGGTGCGTCCAGAAAGGCGTGCTCATGGCGGCCTGCGCCCGCGCCATCGGCATTCCGGCCCGGGTCGGTTACGCCGACGTGAAGAACCACCTTTGCACGCCACGCCTGCTGGAGTTGATGGGCAACGACTATTTCTCCTACCACGGCTATGTCGAGCTGTGGCTGGAGGGCCGCTGGGTGAAGGCGACGCCGGTCTTCAACAAGACCCTGTGCGAAAAGTTCGACGTGAAGACCCAGGAGTTCGACGGCCGGACGGATGCGCTGTTCCAGGAGTTCGACACGCGTGGCCGGCGTCATATGGAATATCTCCTCGATCGCGGCCCCTACACCGACCTGCCGTTCGAGGAGATCTACGACGATTTCTGGACCCGGTACGAGCCGATGCGGCCGGTCCTCGAAGGCCGGGCGTCCGCCAAGGGCGACTTTCACCGGGAAGCTGAGCGGGACGGCAACGTCGCCTGACGGGGCGCATGCTCACCGATCCGGCACACTATCGGCCGGCGGGCGCGCGTCTGCCGCTCGCCAGATTTCCTTACCTCGACACGGCGGACCCGGCGGTCGCACGGGCGGAGGTGGCACGCCTGTTCGCCCCGCACCGGTTGGAGGTCGCCGCCCATGGCGGACGGTTTCGCGCCTTTTTCAACCATGCGCGGCTGCATCGCCTGTCGATCTACTTCGCCCGCTACGAACCCGAGATTGTCATCAGCTCTGCGCCGATGGACGGCCTGTATATCTTCCTGCTGCCGCTGGCGGGAGCCTGCTGGATCTCGACCGAGGACGGGGAGGTCGAGGTGTCTCCGGGCCAGGTCTTCGTCGTCAACCCGTTCGCGCCGCTGCGCATGCACTGGGTCGACAACTGCGCCCAGATCGTTGCCAAGATCGAGCGGGAAGAGCTGGAGCGGGCCGTGGCCAGCCACCTTGGTCACCCGCCGATCGAACCCGTCCGCTTCGACGACAGCCGGGCGCTGCCGCAGGCGGAGTGCGGGACCCTCGTATCGCTTCTCGACCTCATCTTCCGGGATCTCGAGGAGGACGGCTCGACCGTCGGTTCCCGCCTGGGGGAGCAGCCGGCGGAAACGCTCTTCCTCCATATGCTCCTCCGCCAGTTTCCCAACAATTATGCCGAGACGCTGAAGCGACCCGCCTCCCGCGCAGCCCCCTATTACGTGAAGCGGGTCGAGGAGTTCATCCGTCTCTATGCGGCGAAACCGATACGTCTCGACGACATGGTCGCGGTTTCCGGGGTGAGCGCCCGCGCCCTTTTCAAGGGCTTTCGGAATTTCCGCGGCGTGGGGCCGATGGCCTACCTGAAGGCGGTACGCCTCGATCATGTCCATGCGGAACTCGGGACAGACCCGCCCCCCGGCAAACCCCGCCGTACGGTTTCCGAAGTCGCGGAGGCCTGGGGCTTCAACCATCTCGGCAATTTCGCCAAGGACTACAAGCGGCGTTTCGGGGAGCGGCCGTCCGATACACTGCGCAACCGCGGCGGCTGACCCCCTGCCTGCCCTTTCCTGCACGTGCCGCAAAGGGTGTGCAGTAATTGGATAGTGAAGCCTGGGCATCCTCCGCTATGCTGCGCGACATGGATACCGCTGCCGTCAAAGCCCTGGCCTCAGAACTCGGCGCCGATATGGTCGGCATCGCGAGCGCCAAGACGCTGAACGCCTTTCCGCCCGACCCGCAATGGCCGCAGACGCCGGAGCGCATTTCGCCTCACGTGAAGAGCGTGGTGGTGATCGTGCAGCATATTCCGGTCGCTGCTTTCCGGGGGAAAAA
>CAYGKX010000415.1:3043-3985 GCA_964350225.1 uncultured Rhodospirillaceae bacterium
GTGCAGTATATCGACATGCTGGTGCTGCGGCGGATGGACAGGATCGCCTACAAGCTGGCAGAGGCGCTGGAAGATGCGGGGCACCCGTCCTTCGTCACCGCCGCTCAGGAGACCGACTGGAACCTGAAGCGGGCGAGCTATGGCCGCTTGTCCACGCGCCATCTCGGTATCGAGGCAGGGATGGGTACATTCGGGCTGGAGGTCAATATCCTGACCCCGGAATACGGCCCGCGGGTCTACCTGACCGGCATCCTGACCGAGGCGGAGCTGGAGCCGGACGCGCCCATCACGGAACAGGTCTGTATCGGCGAGAGCTGCTCCCGCTGCCTCTATTCCTGCCCGTCGGATGCCGTCCGCCACTTCGGCATCGACAAGCGCGCCTGCGCGACGGAGGCGCAGGAATTCGGCTACGCCCAGATCACGAGCTTCCTCGACCGCTTCATCGACGAACCGGACGACTTCAAGGAAGCCATGCTGAAGAGCCGCGACCTGTTCGGTTTCTGGCAGGGGTTGCTGAGGGTCGTCGGTTCCTTCGGCGACTGTCCGCGCTGCCTCGCGGTCTGCCCCGTCGGCAACGATTATCACGCCCATTTGGCGGAGGCGCAGAAGTTCATTCCGGAGAAGACACCGGCCAAGGTGGAGAAGGCCAAGCGCTTCAAGGAAGACCGCAAGACGGGAGCGCCCGTCGACGGCCTGAACGACTGGAATGTCCGCTGGGTCGGGCCGGAGGGCTACAAGGGCATGGTGGCCCGTCAGGTCCAGGAGTTCAAACGGCGGCAGAAGGAACGAGAAGCCGCGGCGGCGGAGAGCGGCGAGTAGCGGAGAGAGGTTGGCGCGGCATCGCCCCCTTCGACAGGCTCAGGGTGAGGGGTGTTCTTTTCGGAATGAATGACACTCCGACGTCGAAACCGAGCCCCTCATCCTGAGCCTGTCGAAGGATGA
>CAYGKX010000416.1:0-3979 GCA_964350225.1 uncultured Rhodospirillaceae bacterium
GGCGCCGATGGCGTCGATGGCCCGCTCGTACGCCGTGAGATAGCGCGCCGCGTCCTCCGCGGTCCGCGCCGCCTCCCCCAGCATGTCGTAGGAATACCGATAGCCCCTGCGCTCCATCCCCCGCGCCCGGTCGAGGGCGTCGTCGATGGTGCGCCCCATGACGAACTGGCGGGCCATGAGGCGCATGTCCTGATAGAGCGCGCCGCGGATCATCGGGTCGCGGCCGTCTCCCGCGCGCGCGCTCCCTTCAGCAGCCGACCGGTCAGCATCAGCGCCCAGGTCGAGGCGTTGACGAAAAGGGATTCCGACCGTCCCAGATGGCGCTCCCAATCCGCCGGTGCGATCTTGTCCTCGATCAGGAGGTCGGCGGTATCCGCATCCGGAATGCGCAGGAGCGCCTCGGCGAGGCACATCAGGACGACCCCCTCCTCGCTCGACAGTTCGTACTCGTTCATGAAGGCGTCCATGCCGCCTTCCGACAGCCGCGCTTCGCGGACGTGCCGAACGAGTGCCGTCGCGCGCTCCGTGATCCTGCGGCGCACCGCGGGCGAAACCGATGCCTCCTCGATCAACTGCTCGGCCACAGCGCTCTCATCCGCGCGATAGAGATCGGAAATCGCGTGTCGCAGGGGACTGGTGTCGGGCGGTGGCGAGCGGAAGATCATACGGCGATCCTAACGGTTGCGGGCACGGTCGGATAGCCGGGCCCCGCCCCGGAGAATCGATCCCTGCGGAACGTTGCCCGTTGGAAAAATTTCGATAATGTTATAGGTGAATTATTGCGGCCGGGTGGCGCGAACGAAACGCGACGCCCCGCCATTCTGAAACGACAATGGCAACCGGATCGCCGGAAATTGCCCGATAGGAGAGAAGGGAGGCCTTCATGTATCCGAGAAACTGCTGGTACGTGGCCGCGCATGCGCACGAGATCACCGAAGCGGTCTTCGCCCGCACCCTGCTCGACCAGCCGGTCATCTTCTGGCGCACGCCGGAAGGCAAGGTCGCGGCGCTGGCGGACCGCTGCCCCCATCGCCTGGTGCCGCTCTCGACCGGCCGGATCGTCAATGGTGTCGTCGAATGCGGCTATCACGGACTGCGGTTCGACGGGACGGGCGCCTGCACCCATGTCCCCGGGCAGGACAGCATCCCGTCCAACGCCAAGGTCAACACCTTCCCCGTCGTGGAGCGCCACGCGCTGATCTGGATCTGGCTGGGCGCGCCGGAGCTCGCGAACGAGGACCTCATCCCGGACCTGCACTGGATGGACGCGCCGGGCTGGAGGGCGGTCACGGGCTACCTGCATTTCAAGGCGGATTACCGGCTGGTCAACGACAACCTGCTCGACCTCTCCCACGAAACCTATATCCACAAGCACACGATCGGGAACGACGCGGTCGCGGATTCGCCCGTTTCGGTCAACGTCATCGACCGGAAGGTGATCCGCGCGCATCGCGAGATGCCGAATATCGTGCCACCGCCCTTCTTCGCGCTGGCCCAGGGCCATGACGGACCGATCAACCGGTGGCAGATCGCCATCTACATGCCGCCTGGCTTCAACATGACGGAGGTGGGTTTTCATGCCGTCGGTACAGACCGGGTGAAGGATCACTTCATGATCCGCCCGATCCACCTGATCACCCCGGAAACGGCGCACTCCAGCCATTATATCTGGGGCCTGGCCCGAAACTTCCGCCTCGACGACGAGGAACTGCACGAAGGGCTCTACACGGCGACCCAGCATACCTTCAGCGAGGACCGCGAACTGCTCGAGATCCAGGAGCAGCGGATGCAGGAGGAGGGCCGGCCGCGCCTGCCGCAATTGTCCGTAAAGGTCGATACCGCGCCCGTCCAGGGCCGCCGCCTGCTCGAAGCCATGATCAAGCGGGAGCAGGACGACCCGACTTATTGCGCCGTTCCCGCGCCCCTGGCCAGCGACGAAGAGGTCACCATGCCCTTCGCGGTTGCGGCGGAGTGATCCTGCCCGTAAACAAAAAGACCATCAGAAACGGCAGAGATCGGATTCCCTGGGGATGTTGCGACTGAGAAAGTGCGTTCTGTTCGTCCTGGCCATCCTTGCGCTGGGCCCGCTGACCTCGGCCCTGCCGGACGGCGGAAGCAACTCCGCCGCGGCGCAGGCGGCACCGCCCAAACTCGTCGACTCCCTGCGCTGGCGCGCCTGGGTCGACGCCATGCCAGGGCCGAACAAGCGCGCAAATCCGTTTTACGTCACCGGCGAGGTCGTTGTGCCGACGCCGGGATACAAGGTGACGCTGGTCCCCGAAAAGCGGAGCCTCAGGGCGCCGGTCCTGATCCTGATCCTGACGATCGAACGTATCCGCCCGCCGGACGCGGTCGTCATCACCAGCTATCACCCGCGCTACGACGATACGACTCCGCCCCGCCGCTATACTGGTGTCGAAATTCGCTACCAGGGCCGGACCATCGCGCGGATCGACCGCATCTCCACCATCCGGTAGTCCGGGGGTCGGGGCCCCTGGTTCGACCCCGACACAGGTGTGGAGTGTCCCTGTTCGCAATACTGACCCTGCCGTCGCCGATCATGCCGTCCGTCGCGGGCTCGGTTCGGCGCAGGTAGGTCCGTCTCCGGCTCCTTGGTCCGAAATGCACCGTCCCCTATCTCGGCACGCTGCAAATTTCCCGCATAGGTAGATTGACGGAAAAGAATTCATCAATAATTGGCGATATACTCCTCTAGGTTGTGAAACCGCGAACAGCGGCCAAGGAGGGGATTATGTCGTTGCTGAGCAGACTCGTGTCGGGAAACCCCGATCCGCCAGAGGGGCAACATGCAACAAGGCAGGCCATCGCAATTCTCGTATTGAAGCGTGTATTCCGCCTGCTGTTTATCCTGGCGGGAGCGACACTCCTTGTTGTTTGGCTGAACGTCCTTCTCACCTGCCCAGCAAGCTTAATATCAACGACCTGCACAGACTCGCGAGATCTCGCCAGCGAGATGACGCGCTACGTGTTCGCCGCCCTGGTTCCGATCGCAGGTGCCTGGGTGGGTGCGGTCATCGCCTACTATTTCGGGACCGAGAATTACGAAACGGCAGCACGCCAGAGCCGGGAAGCGATGCGCGAGGCGGCCGGGACCGCCGGAGGCCGGCGGAGCACACCGCCTTCCGCCAAGGACATCATGCTGACTCGCAGGTCGCTGCACGTATACCAGTCGGCGAGCACCGACCTGAGCAAGGTGACACTGGCAACCTTGCTCGAGCAGTTCGATCAGACCCTGCCGGAAAATCCGGACAAGCGGGTGACGCGGCTTCCGATACTTCTCCCGGACCGCAGTCTGCTTTGCATCCTCCGGAAGGAGCACATCAAGGAGTTCCAAGAGACGCTCACCGGCGGCGCGCCTGTGCCGAGTGACGCGTCCAGCAAGACCCTCGAAGACCTGAAGAAGAACGCCGGTATCTGGAAGAAGGTGATGGACTATTTCATTATCGTCGGCCTGGACGATCCGGTCGACGACGTCCGGCGGCGTCTCAAGGACAAGCCGAGCGCGGACAACGCCGTCGTGACCGATACGGGGAAGGACACGGGAGTCTTCCTCGGTCTGATCACCAACGACGATCTCGCGCGCACGTAGGGATCACGGGAATGGCTGTCTCCGTCAGATCAGTCCCAACTCCCTGAGTTCGGCGAGCATTTCATCCGGAGTCTCCTCCTCCTGAGCGTGGTCGCCCGGCAGGTCGTCCTGTGCGTCCTTTGGCTCGAGGTAACGCCAGCCCTGGAAGGGGCGGCGGACGGCAGGCTGGGTGCGGATGATCTCGCGCTCCATCACGATGCCGCAGCGCCGGATCCCGTCCTCGCCGATCACCTCGTCGAGCCGGATCACCCGCTGGCGGGCCAGGATCACGCCCTTGATGACCCAGTAGAGCGACCCGCCTGCGAGGAGCTCGCGCTCGCGTTTCGGCCACATCCGGGTGACATGGCGCGCAAGCCCGTCGGGATAGCT
>CAYGKX010000417.1:0-781 GCA_964350225.1 uncultured Rhodospirillaceae bacterium
CGTCTCCGCCGATTCGACCTCGGTCAATCTCTTCAAGCTGCTCGTCGCGGCCCTGAAGCTCCGACCCGGCCGCAAGGTCATCCTGACCGAGGGCGACAATTTTCCGACCGACGCCTATATCGCCCAGGGCGTGGCCCGGATGCTCGGCGACAATTATACGGTGCGCCATGTCGCCGGGACCGATGTCGCCGGCGCGATCGACGACGACGTCGCCGTCGTGAGCCTGACCCACGTCAACTACAAGACCGGCCGCGCCCACGACATGGCCGGCATCACGCGCCTCGCGCAGGACGCGGGCGCGCTCATGCTCTGGGACCTCGCCCACAGCGCCGGCGCCCTGCCTGTAGAACTCGACGCCTGCAACGTCGATTTCGCCATCGGGTGCGGTTACAAGTATCTCAACGGCGGCCCCGGCGCGCCGGCCTTCCTCTATGTCGCGGACCGTCACCAGAACGCGATCGAACAACCTCTCTCCGGCTGGATGGGCCACGCCCGCCCGTTCGAGTTCGTGACGGAGTACGAGGCCCATGGCGGCATCAAGCGGAACCTGTGCGGGACGCCACCCGTGCTCTCCATGGCCGCCCTCGACGAAAGCCTGGAGGTGTTCGCCGACATCGACATGGCCGATATCCGCAAGAAATCCCTGGCGCTGACCGACCTGTTCATCGCGTTGGTCGAGCAGGAATGCGGCGACTTCGGGTTCGTCAACGCGACCCCGCCGGCGGCGGAGAGGGGCAGCCAGGTCGGCCTTACGCATCCGGAGGGCTATCCGATCATGCAG
>CAYGKX010000417.1:804-1349 GCA_964350225.1 uncultured Rhodospirillaceae bacterium
CTGCGTTTCGGCTTCACCCCACTCTACACCCGGTTTGCCGACGCCTGGGACGCCGTCGCCATTCTGAAAGACATCATGGCGACCGGAGCCTGGGACACGCCGGAATTCAAGACCCGCAGCGCGGTGACCTGAGCGGCGGCACCCGATGACCGAGACCGTCGACCTTTTCTGGTCCTTCCGCAGCCCCTACAGCTATCTCGCGACAGGCCGCATCGTCGCGATGGCACAGGACTGGGACATGGAGGTGCGGGTCCGGCCGGTCTACCCGCTCGCCGTCAGGCGACCCGATTTCTTTGCCAACGCCAATCCGCTGTTGGTGAAGTATGTCGCGATGGACACCCGGCGTGTCGCCGAGTTCCACGGCATTCCCTACCGGTGGCCGCGACCGGACCCGGTGGTCATGGACATGGAGACCCTGGCGATCGCGGAAGAGCAGCCGCACATCCATCGGCTGACCCACCTGGGGGTCGAAGCGGCGCGGCGGGACCGGGGCCTGCCCTTCATCGACGAGGTTTCCCGCCTGATCTGGAGCGGAACGGTCGACG
>CAYGKX010000417.1:1359-3971 GCA_964350225.1 uncultured Rhodospirillaceae bacterium
GCGGGCGGGCCTCGACCGCTCCGACATGGAGGCGGCGCTCTCCGCGCCCGGCGCGGATCACGACAGGGAAGTTGCTGCAAATCAGGATGCGCTGAGCGCGGCGGGTCACTGGGGCGTGCCGACCCTCGTCGTGGACGGCGAGCCCTTTTTCGGACAGGACCGCCTGGACATGGCCCTCTGGCGCCTCAGGCAACGCGGCCTCAAGTCCCGAGCCGCCGATAGCGGGCGTCGGTAGGCGACGGCCGGGCACAAGAAAGGCGGGGGCCGACTGGCGCCCCGCCTTTCCTATTACGAATCGCTGCCGCGTTGGATCTAGCAGTTGCCCCGCTGGACCGTCCGCCAGTAGCCCGGGCGACAGCCGCCCGCGATGGCGGTGCGGGTTCGTCCCCAGCACCAGCGCGCATAGCCATAGGGAATGCTCACTCGCCGGCGCCGATTGGGGCCGACATAGACGTTCCGGGCCCAGACGATACGACCGCCGCGCACGCTCTCGATACGCAGCCAGCGACCATATTGCTGGCTCCGGTTCGTGAAGCAGGAATAGCTGGCCGGACGATTACCGCCACCGCCGCCACCGGCGCAATACCCTTTGCGGGCGTAGCGGATATAGCCGGGCCGGCAACCGCCGGCGACGGCATTGCGGGTATAGCCCCAGCAATAGCGCACGGCACCGTAACCGGTGCGGATCTGGCGCCGCTGGCGCGGCCGGAAGTAGAAATTGCCGGCGGCGACAATCCGGCCGTTCCGTACCCGTTCGAACCGAATCCATTGTCCGGTATTGTAGTTCGGGTTGCGCATGCAGATATAGGCGCCCGACTGTGAGTAGGCGGGCGCGGTCGCAAGCGCAATTGTGCCGGCTGTCGCCAGCGCGGCAAGACAACGATAGATCATGAACTTTCCCCTCTGAGTAGCGTCTGGGACCCCCGTTCCCGTGGACGCAACGCTTTGCAAGCCTACTCCGAACCCGCAGTCGAAGGAACCCCCGAGACCGACGGAGTTGAGACTCGGCGCGGCTTGCGCCATGATCCGCGCCCCCGGGGTCGCCGGCACGACCGCGGTCCGGCACAGAGCCCTTCCAGAATCACTAGTATCCGGAGACGTCGACATGGCATCCCAAATCGCGACCCCCGAAGGCGTCGAACTGCGCGGCGACATCGCCGAAGGTTATGGAGAGATCCTCACTCCGGATGCGCTCGCCTTCGTCGCCGATCTCCAACGCCGTTTCGGGGCGCGTCGGCAGGAGCTTCTGGCGCGGCGCGAGAAGGTCCAGGCAAAGCTGGACGCCGGCTGGCTGCCAGACTTCCTGGAAGAGACGCGCTCCGTGCGCGAAGGCGACTGGAAGATCGCCGGCATCCCCGACGACCTGTGGGACCGGCGGGTCGAGATCACCGGTCCCGTGGACCGGAAGATGGTCATCAATGCGCTCAATTCCGGTGCCCGCGTCTTCATGGCCGATTTCGAGGATTCGAACGCGCCGACCTGGGACAACAACATCCAGGGGCACATCAACCTGCGCGACGCCGCGGCCGGAACGATCGCCTACGACGACCCTAACTCCGGCAAGCACTACGAACTGGGCGAGAAGACCGCGGTCCTGATCGTCCGGCCGCGCGGCTGGCATCTGCCGGACAACTACATCCATGTCGACGGCGAGCCGATGTCGGGCTCCCTCGCCGACTTCGGCCTCTTCTTCTTCCACAACGCGAAGACGCAGATCGCCCGAGGCACCGGCCCCTATTTCTATCTGCCGAAGCTGGAGAACCATCTGGAGGCCCGGCTCTGGAACGATGTCTTCGTCCATGCCCAGAAGACGCTCGGCCTCGCCGTCGGCAGCATCAAGGCCACCGTCCTGATCGAGACCATCATGGCCGTCTTCGAGATGGACGAGATCCTCTACGAGCTGCGCGACCATATCGTCGGGCTGAACTGCGGCCGGTGGGACTATATCTTCAGCTACATCAAGCGCTTCCGGAACCGGGCCGACTTTACCCTGCCCGACCGTTCACAGGTCACCATGACCGTGCACTTCCTGCGCTCCTACTCGCTGGAACTGATCCGCACCTGCCACCGGCGCGGTGCCTTCGCCATGGGCGGCATGGCAGCGCAGATCCCGATCAAAAACGACCCGGAGGCGAACGAGGCCGCCATCGGCAAGGTGCGCGCGGACAAGGAGCGCGAGGCCGGCGACGGCCATGACGGCACCTGGGTCGCCCATCCCGGCCTGGTCCCGGTCGCGATGGATGTCTTCAACGAGATCATGCCGGAGCCGAACCAGCTCGCCCGCCAGCGCCAGGACGTTCACGTGACCGCCGCCGACCTCCTGAAGGTGCCGGACGGCACGATCACCGAGGACGGCGTGCGCAACAACATCACCGTCGGCATCCAGTACACGGCGGCCTGGCTGGGCGGGAACGGCTGCGTGCCGATCTACAATCTGATGGAGGACGCGGCGACCGCCGAGATCTCTCGCTCCCAGCTCTGGCAGTGGCGGAAGCACGGCGCCTCGATCACCGGCGGCCCGAAAATCGACGACGAGCTGCTGGCCCGGCTCTTCGACGAAGAGATGGACAAGCTGAAGGAGGAGATCGGCGAGGCGGCCTACGACAACGGCC
>CAYGKX010000418.1:0-3965 GCA_964350225.1 uncultured Rhodospirillaceae bacterium
TCCCGGTCGACGCCACCCTCAACGTCGTGTCCTGACGGACGACGCTTACCAAATTCCTCCCCCAGCCTCAGGCCGGGACCTTCGGGTTCCGGCCATTTCTCTTGCCCGCCTTTCGGGCGGGGCCTGCAAGCCAAAATGCATGCCGGCGCATCCCAATCGGATGTCTCCGGGGTATGTACTCCTGCCCCAACGAGCAAGACGACGACCTGCCGCCCTGCCCGCCGAGGTCCCAGGCGAAACAGATCCCTCCGCCGTAATCGACGGATGTCAGTCACAGGAGGACATCATGAACAGGATCAGGACGCTCATCGCCGGGCCGGTCATCGCCGCCGCGATGGTCTCGGCCCTCGCCGCCGCCCAGCCGGCGGATGCCCAGGTTCGCATCAATCTGGTGCCGCCGATTGTCCATTTCGTGCCGCCGGCGCCGCATCCCTTCTATCCCGGTCCCGCTTTCGGTCCGGCCGGCCCGCACAGGGGCCCGGCGCCGCATGGGGCGCCCCACGGTGGGCCGAATGGTGGTCCGCACGGTGGTCCCCATGGCGGTCCGCATGGTGGACCACACGGCGCTCCCCACGGTGCTCCTCATGGCGGCCCCCATCACGGCTGATTTCGCAGCAACCGCCCGGAGCACGTCCGTTCTCTGGCCCGGCGGGCCGGCATTGGCCGACCCGCCGGGGCCGGACGGCCCCGGTCGGGCACGCTCCTCGAACGCCGCTTTCGCGACCCGTCAAGGCGGGCTATAAGCCTGCCCCATGCCGCCGACAATCCCCCCTTCCGCACCGGCTGTCCCGAAAGTCGGGCTGGTCAGCCTGGGTTGCCCCAAGGCGCTCGTCGACAGCGAGCGGATCCTCTCCCGCCTGCGCGCGGAGGGCTACGAGATCGCGCCGGACTATGACGGCGCCGACGTCGTGCTGGTCAATACCTGCGGCTTCCTCGACAGCGCCAAGCAGGAATCGCTCGACGCGATCGGCGAGGCCATCCGGGAGAACGGCAAGGTCATCGTGACCGGCTGCCTGGGGGTGGAGGAGGGCCGCATCCGCGAGGCCCACCCGAAGGTGCTGGCCGTGACGGGGCCGCATCAGTATGAGGCGGTGCTGGGCGCGGTCCATGACGCGCTGCCGCCGCCCCACGACCCCTTCGTCGACCTGGTGCCCGCCGAAGGTCTTCGGCTCACGCCCCGCCACTATGCCTATCTCAAGATCTCCGAGGGCTGTTCCAACCGCTGCAGCTTCTGCATCATCCCGCACCTGCGCGGGGACCTGGCCAGCCGCCCGATCCATCAGGTGTTGCTGGAGGCCGAGCGGCTGGTGCTCGCCGGGGTGAAGGAACTTCTTGTGATCTCCCAGGACACGTCCGCCTACGGGCAGGACATTCGCTATGCCGAAAGCCCCTGGGGCGGCAGGAGCGTCCGGGCCCATTTTCTCGACCTGTGCCGGGAGCTGGGCGACATGGGGGCCTGGGTGCGGCTCCACTATGTCTATCCCTATCCGCATGTCGACCAGGTCCTGCCCCTGATGGCGGAGGGCCGGGTGCTGCCCTATCTCGACATCCCCTTCCAGCATGCGAGCCCGACGGTCCTCAAGGCCATGCGCCGGCCGGCGAACCAGGAGAAAACGCTGGACCGCATTCGCGCCTGGCGGCAGGCGGTGCCGGAACTGACCCTCCGCTCCACATTCATTGTCGGCTTTCCGGGCGAGACGGACGAGGATTTCGAGACCCTTCTCGCCTGGCTCGACGAGGCGCTGATCGGCCGCGCCGGCTGCTTCAAGTACGAGCCTGTCGAGGGCGCGGTCGCCAACGACCTGCCAGGCGCCGTGCCGGAAGCGGTGAAGCAGGAGCGGTGGGACCGGTTCATGGCCGCCCAGTCGGCGATCAGCGAGAAACGGCTGGCGGCGAAGGTTGGCTCCGTTCTGGACGTCATCGTCGACCAGGTGGACGAGGACGGCGCGGTCGGGCGCAGCGAGGGCGACGCGCCGGAAATCGACGGCAACGTCTTCATCGACGCCGAGGACGCCGACGGTCTCGCCCCGGGCGACATCGTCCCGGTCGAGATCGACGAGGCGAGCGAACACGACCTCTGGGGCCGGCCGCGGGTGTAACAAAACCGCAATCGCCGGCGCCTAGTCTCCCGCGCGTCTTTCCCTTCGCGGATATTCCATGACCGAGACTTACGACCTGGCCGTCGTCGGCGCCGGCATTCTGGGCCTGGCGCATGCGCTGGCGGCGGCGCGGCGCGGGCTGAAGGTCGTCGTTTTCGACCGGGACGCGCAGGCGAACGGTGCGTCGGTGCGCAATTTCGGATTTGTCACGGTCACGGGCCAGCAGGCCGGCGAGTGCTGGTCCCGGGCGAAGCGGTCGCGCGACATTTGGGCCGAGGTTGCGGCATCCGCCGGCATCGCGATCGAGCAGCGGGGTCTGATGGTCCTCGCCCGCCGGCAAGAGGCGGCGGCGGTTCTGGAAGCCTTCGCGGGAACGGAAATGGGCGAGGCCTGCGAGTTGCTGACAGCCGACGGCGTCCACACACGGGCGCCGGAATTCGCCGGGGCGGACATCGCGGCAGGCCTTTGGAGCCCGCATGAGCTCCGGGTCGACTCCCGCGACGCGATCCCCCGACTGGCCACGTGGCTGGAGACCGCGCACAAGGTGGACATACGCCGGCAGGTGCTGGTGCGCACCGTCGACCCGCCCGCGATCGAAACGACCGCAGGCATCGTGCGCGCGGGCGCCTGCGTTGTCTGCCCGGGGGATGATTTTCTGGGGCTGTTTTCCGATCGGATCGCCGCCTACGGCCTGACCCGCTGCAAGCTGCACATGATGCGGGTCGCGCCGCCGCGCGACGGCTGGCGGCTGACCGCGCCGGTGATGTCGGATCTCGGGCTGGTGCGCTATCTCGGCTATGCGGACCTGCCGGAAGCGGAGGCGCTGCGTCTGCGCATCGTCGACGAGCAGCGGGAGGCGCTCGCCAACGGGGTCCATCTCATCGCCGTACAAAATGCCGACGGCTCCCTCGTCGTCGGCGATTCCCATCATTACGGGCCGACACCCGAGCCCTTCGCGGCCGACGCGGTCGACCGGCTGATCCTCGACGAATACCGCGCCGCGACCGGGCTGCCGGAGCCGGTGGTCCTGGAACGCTGGACGGGCACCTATGCGTCCGCCGGCGATCGGCTGGCGTTGATCGACGCCCCGGCCGACCGGGTGCGTCTTGCCATCGTCACCAGCGGGACAGGGGCCAGCACCGGATTCGCCATTGGCGAGGAAGTTATCGACGACCTGTTCGGAGAATCCTGATGAACGAAACGATAGCTCCGGGGCGCTTGAAGGCCGCGATCTTCGACTGGGCGGGGACGATGGTCGATTTCGGCTCCCGCGCCCCGATGGGCGTCTTCGTCCGGGCCTTCGCCGAATATGGCGTGAAGATCACGATGGAAGAAGCGCGCGGCCCGATGGGCCTGCCGAAACGCGCCCATATCGCCGCGCTGATGGGGACACCGCGTATCGCCGACGCCTGGTGCGCGGCGCAGGGAAGCGCACCGGACGCGGCGGCCATCGACCGGGTCTATGACACCTTCATTCCGATGAATGTGGAAGTCGTCTCGGACTACGCCGAGCTTGTCCCGGGGGCGGCCGAGACGGTCGCGGCGCTGCGCGAACGCGGCCTCAAGATCGGCTCCACGACTGGGTATACCCGCGAGATCATGGCGCCGCTCCTGCCGCTTGCCGAGGCGCAGGGCTACTCGCCGGATAATCTCGTCTGCGCCGGCGACCTGCCGGAAGGCCGACCTTCGCCCCTGATGATGTATCGCACGTTTCTGGACTTGTCTGTCTATCCAGCGTCGGCCTGCATCAAGATCGACGATACGGAGCCGGGCATTGCCGAAGGTGTGGCCGCTGGCACATGGACGGTCGGGGTCAGCCTCAGCGGCAACCTCGCCGGCCTGTCCCGGGAGGAATTCGAGGCGCTG
>CAYGKX010000419.1:0-287 GCA_964350225.1 uncultured Rhodospirillaceae bacterium
GCCGATCCGGTAGATCTCGTCGACCCCCGCGATGCGCGCCGCCGCGAGGACGAGGTCATTGACCACGCCGTCCGGCGTCGGGACCACCATCGCCACCCGCTCCACACCCGCGACCTTGGCCGGGATCGCATTCATCAGGACGGAACTGGGGTAGGCCGCGGTGCCGCCCGGCACGTAGATCCCCGCCGCCTCCACCGCCGACCATCGGGAGCCGAGCCGGACGCCGGCCTCGTCGGTATAGTCGAAGTCCTCCGGCAGCTGGCGCAGGTGATAGGCGCGGATCCGCT
>CAYGKX010000419.1:297-3964 GCA_964350225.1 uncultured Rhodospirillaceae bacterium
GCCGGACGGCAGGCCGTCGAGCATCGTCGCGTCGACGAGCACCTTCACGGCGCGGATCCGCTCCGCCGCGAGCTCCAGCGCCGCGACGGCCGCCGGATCGACCCGTTCCGCTGCGGCCTCGATCTCCGCGGGGTCGAAACGCATCGTCGCAGGGGTGAGGGTCAGCCGGTCGAAGCGTGCCGTATAGTCCAGGACGGCCGCGTCGCCGCGCGCGGCGACATCGGCGACGATGTCGGCGACGACCCGATCGACGTTCGCCTCCTCGGCTTCGCGGTAGGTGAGGAAATCCTCGAAGGCCGCCGCGAAGCCGGCGTCGGACGCGGCGAGCCTACGCGGCACGGGCCCGCTCCCCGACGGCGTCGCGCACCCGGTCGACCCAGCCGTTGATCTCCGTCGGCCGGGTCTTGAGGGCCGCGCGGTTCACGATCAGGCGGGACGAGACGTCGGCGATCTTCTCGACCTCGACGAGGCCGTTCTCCTTCAGGGTGCGGCCGGTCGACACCAGGTCGACGATGCGCCGGCAAAGCCCGAGGGTCGGCGCGAGCTCCATCGCGCCGTTGAGCTTGATGCACTCCGCCTGCACCCCACGCGCGGCGAAATGCCGCTTGGTGATCTCGGGGTACTTCGTCGCCACGCGGACATAGCTCCATCGGGTCGGGTCGTCGCGGGAGACGAGGTCCGCCGGCTCCGCGACCGAGATACGGCACTTGCCGATCTTGAGATCGAGCGGGGCATAGAGTTCCGAGAAATCGAATTCCATGATGACGTCGCTGCCCGCGATACCAAGCTGTGCCGCACCGAAAGCGACGAAGCTTGCCACGTCGAAGGCCCGCACGCGGATGAGCTCGACATGCGGATGGTCGGTCTTGAAACGGAGCTGGCGGCTGTCGGGATCCTCGAAGGCGGGTTCCGGTACGATACCGGCGCCGCGGATCAGCGGCATCGCCTCGTCGAGAATGCGTCCCTTGGGGACCGCAATGATCAGCGGTTCGTTTTCCGTCGCGACGGTCGCGGGCACGGCTCTGCTCCTGGGTCTCGTTAGGCTCTTGTCGGCCGGCAGGCGGACCGCGCGGAGGTCGAGCGGATGCCGTTGGGCAGGTTAGTCCGGATCGTCGGCGGTCGCATCGGCGGCCCCGGGATGGTCCGGGCGGCTCCGGGTCGGCCAAGGCTCGCCCAGATCCTCCAGATGGCCCCGGACGGCCGATGCGTCCAGCCGGATCGCGCCGCCGCCGGCAAATACCAGCATTATCGCCCCGTCTTCAACCCCGACCGTGAGAAGGTTGAGCATCGCGCCGGGCTCGGCCGCGACGTCGCGACTGCGGACCGCCTCGACACCGTCGAAGGCGACGCCGCAATTGACCCGCTCGTAGGCGTCCTTCCCCGACTGCCCCTCTTCCCAGCAGAAGCGGTTCGCCACGAAGACGAAGCGCCGTTCCTCGGGCAGGAAGGCCATATCGGCGGCCGGAATGATCGCGTCCTGCAGGACCGTCGCCGCGACCGACAGGTCCTCTTCGTCCTCGATGCGCAGTCTCAGGCGGCGCGTCGTCATCAGTCGGGGATGCGTTCGATCTCGGCACCGCAGTGCGACAGCTTCTCCTCCAGCTTCTCGTAGCCGCGGTCCAAATGATAGACGCGGTTGACGATGCTCTCGCCGTCGGCCGCGAGCGCCGCCAGGACCAGGGAGGAGGAGGCCCGCAGGTCGGTCGCCATCACCTCCGCGCCATACAGCCGCTCGACGCCGCGGACCATCGCGGACGCGCCATGGACATTGATGTTCGCACCCATGCGCGAAAGTTCGGGGACATGCATGTAGCGGTTCTCGAAAATCGTCTCGGTAATCATCGACGCACCGTGGGCCGTGCACATAAGCGCCATGAACTGCGCCTGCAAGTCCGTGGGGAAGCCCGGGAAGGGATCGGTGATGACGTCGACCCCGACAAGTTCGTCCTCGTCGCAAGAGACGGTGACCGTCCCTTCGCCCTCGGTCACCGTCACGCCGGCCTGGCGCATCGCCTCGGTCATGGAGCTGATGAGCTCGCCGTCGAAGCCCGTCAGTGTGACCTCGCCCCGGGTGATGGCGGCGGCGATGGCGTAGGTACCGGCCTCGATCCGGTCGGCAACGACCGAATGGGTCGTGCCGCCCAGTCCCTCGACCCCCTTGATGACGATCGTATCCGTGCCGATCCCCTCGATCTCCGCGCCCATCGAAACGAGGCAGTTGGCGAGGTCGACGACCTCGGGCTCCTGCGCCGCGTTCTCGACCACCGTCTCGCCCTTGGCGAGGACGGCCGCCATCAGGACGTTTTCCGTCGCCCCGACGGAGACCATGGGGAAGGTGATGTGGGCGCCTTTCAGGCCCTTGGGCGCCGTCGCATGGATATAGCCGCGCCCGAGGTCGACCCGCGCACCCAGTTTCTCCAGGGCGCTCAGATGCAGGTCGATCGGCCGGGTGCCGATCGCGCAGCCGCCCGGCAGGGAGACGACGGCATTGTGGAAGCGCCCGAGGAGCGGCCCGAGCACGAGGACGGAGGCCCGCATCTGACGGACGAGATCATAGGGCGCGACCGTATTGGGAATCTCCGCCGCCGTGACGGTGATCGTGCCCTCGCCTTGTTCGATCTCCGCGCCATGCTGGGCGAGAAGCTTGCCCATGGTCCGCACGTCAACCAGCTTCGGCAGGTTGTTCAGGGTCATGGGCTGGTCGGTCAAAAGCGTCGCCGCCATCAGCGGCAGGGCCGCGTTCTTGGCGCCGCTGATCGGGATTTCCCCCGACAGGCGCTTGCCGCCGACAATGCGGATACGGTCCATGTGTTCGCCCCTCTCGACTGTCTCGCGGCCGCGCTTCTACCGACACCCTACGGCAGGAAGATGGCCGTTATCCACGTTGCCGCCGAACGCGCCGCCCCGCGGCGGCCGCCCGACCTCACAGAAACCGTCCCTGTTCGCGATCCCCATCCCCGGCATCCCCCATCCCGCCGAGGCCCGTCTCGGCAGGGCCTTCCCGGGCGATCCGCTTGCCCGCGACAATCCCACCGGCAACCGCCTCGCCCGCCGTGGGGACAACCGGACCGCGCCACCGGCAGACGTCATTCGCCCTTCGGCGTGTCCGGCTCCGGGTTCGGTCCGCCTTCCCGCGCCGTGGCCTGCGCCTTGCGGCGCCGGAGGTTGGCACGCAGCGCCTCCGCCAGCCGGTCTTCCCGCGTGGCGGTCTTTCTCGCCGTTGTCCCGGCGTTCCTTTCAACCCCGACACCGGATTTTCCGCCGTCCGACATGCTGCCTTTCCCTTGTTTTCGGATTTGTTACCACGCCCCGCGGCGCGGCCAAAGGCCTCTTGCCTGCCCCGAACCCCTATGGCATTGTCCGCCCGCCTCGATCCGGGGCACCCCGGCGCCGCCGTAGCTCAGGGGTAGAGCACACCCTTGGTAAGGGTGGGGTCGAGTGTTCAATTCACTCCGGCGGCACCATTTTTCCGACATCCCGGTTTTCAGTCCTGCCGCGCGGGCGAAACGGTCATGCCGTCTCACCGGCCGCTGCGCATCGGGTTCAGCACGTCCAGCCCGAAGAAATCGCGTTCGTTATCCGTCACGACGACACAGCCGTTCGCCAGCGCGACGGCGGCGATGATCATGTCGAGACTGCTGCGCGGTCGCCCCGCGGCACGACCATC
>CAYGKX010000420.1:0-2373 GCA_964350225.1 uncultured Rhodospirillaceae bacterium
TGATCAGGCCCATGGCGATGCCCGCGACCGGGCGCGGCAACGGCACGCCCGCATCCATCATGGCGAGGGAGGAGCCGCAGACCGTCGCCATGGACGACGAGCCGTTCGACTCGGTGATCTCCGACACGACGCGGATCGTGTAGGGGAAGTCGTCCTTCTCCGGCATCACCGGACGCAGTGCGCGCCAGGCGAGCTTGCCATGGCCGATTTCGCGCCGGCCGGTGAAGCCGACCCGGCCCGTCTCGCCGACCGAATAGGGCGGGAAGTTGTAGTGCAGCATGAAGTGCTGGCGGTACTCGCCCTCCAGCGCGTCGATGATCTGCTCGTCCTGGCCGGTGCCCAGGGTGGCCGTGACCAGTGCCTGGGTCTCGCCCCGGGTGAAGAGGGCCGAGCCGTGGGAGCGCGGCAGGATGCCAACTTCGCCCAGGATCGTCAGCACGGTCTTGGTGTCGCGCCCGTCGATACGCTCGCCGGTCTTGAGGATGTCGCCGCGGACGATGTCCTTTTCCAAGTCCTTGAAGACGCCGCCCGCAACCGCGCGCTGGGCGTCCTTGCCGTCGCCCTCGAGCAGGGCCATGGCCTGCTCCTTGGCGGCCGCGATCTTCGCCTGGCGCTCCTGCTTGATGCGCTCGCCATAGGCGGCACGCAAGGCGCCGTCGATGCCGTTGGAGAGGAAGAGGGACTTGACCTCCTCGACCTCCGGCGGCTGGGGCGCGAGGTCCCACGGCTCCTTCGCGCAGTCCTCGGCGAGGTCGATGATCGCATCGATGACCGCCTGCATGGCGTCGTGGCCGAAGTTGACGGCGCCGAGCATGACCTCCTCGGACAGCTCGCTCGCCTCGCTCTCGACCATCAGCACACCTTCTTCCGTGCCGGCAACGACGAGATCGAGATCCGTCGTCTCCATCTGGTCGAGGGTCGGATTGAGGACATACTCGCCGTCGACATAGCCGACACGGGCGCCGCCGATCGGGCCCAGGAAGGGAATTCCGGAGATCGTCAGCGCGGCGGACGCGCCGACCATGGCGACGATGTCGGGGTCGTTCTCGAGATCATGGCTGAGCACCTGGCACATGACCTGGGTCTCGTTGCGGAAACCCTTGGCGAAAAGCGGGCGGATGGGCCGGTCGATGAGACGGGAGACAAGGGTCTCCTTCTCGCTCGGACGGCCTTCGCGCTTGAAAAAGCCGCCGGGAATCTTGCCGGCGGCATAGGTCTTTTCCTGGTAGTGGACCGACAGCGGGAAGAAATCGATGCCTTCCCGGGCGGTCTTTTCGGCAACGACGGTGCACAGCACCGCCGTGTCCCCCAACGTCGCGAGTACCGCGCCGTCGGCCTGCCGGGCGATCCGCCCGGTTTCCAGGGTCAGCTCCTTGCCGCCCCAGTCAATTGTCTTCTTGTGAATATCGAACATAGGTTACTTACCTTCCTACGTCGCCCGGAGGCCGCCTATCGGCACCGGACGAGGCCCTGTCCCGGGCCCGGGGGTCGGACGGCCCGTTGCCGTCCCTAGGATGCGGACGGCCCCATGCCGTCCGGCTTTGTCGACGGAAAGGCCCGTCCGGCCGGATGCCGGAAATGGCCAAAGGCATGCGCGCCGGCGCGAATTCCCTCGCCCGGCAGATCGCATGCCTCGCCCGTCCCGGTAAAAATCAGCGGCGCAATCCAAGCCGCTGGATGAGCTGCTCGTAGCGCGACTGGTCGTTGCGCTTCACATAGTCGAGCAGACGGCGCCGCTGGCCGACCATGATGAGCAGGCCGCGGCGGGAATGGTGGTCTTTCTTGTGATCGTTGAGGTGATCCGTCAGGTTGCGGATCCGCTCGGTCAGGATGGCGACCTGGACTTCCGGCGATCCCGTGTCGCCGTCCTTGAGGCCATATTCCTTGATCAGTTCGCCTTTGCGTTCAGCG
Source organism: uncultured Rhodospirillaceae bacterium (assembly GCA_964350225.1). GTDB lineage: Bacteria > Pseudomonadota > Alphaproteobacteria > Bin65 > Bin65 > CAYGKX01. Next base: position 1,912 of record CAYGKX010000420.1, read on the forward strand.
GTGATCGACATCGGGCTACTCCCAAATAGAGGTTACAGGTTGAGGACCCGCACGGGATGGACCATCCGGTCCTCGAGCCGCACCAGGGCGATCGGCTTGCCGTCCGACATGGCGCACAGGGTGGCACCATCGGACAGGTCTGCGATGCAGGCGCGGTTATCCGTGCGAAGAACCGGCACCGGCTGACCGTTTTTCAGGCGGTCGGCCTCCCTGCCGGTCAGGGCCAGCGCCGGGATGTCGTCCAGCGCGGTCTCGACCGGTCGTAGGTAATCGGTCGGGCGATCCTGTTCGGGATCGCCCGGGCCGGGTGCTCTATCGCACAACTCTTCCAGTTTATCCAGAGGAATCATGTCCTCGGGACCGAACGGCCCGACGGCCAGACGCCGCAGCGCGACGACGTGGCCGCGCGTTCCCAGAAGCCGTCCGAGATCGCGCGCCAGCGCGCGCACATAGGTGCCCTTG
>CAYGKX010000420.1:2383-3963 GCA_964350225.1 uncultured Rhodospirillaceae bacterium
CGGTCTCGATCGGCAGCAGCAGTGCCAATAAGTCATCGGCACCGGAAACGCCCCCGTCGGGGGTGTCGCCGATGCCGTGACTGGCCGGAATATGGCGAATGCTTTCGAGTTTTTCCAGTGAAATCGCCACATTCTCGTCAAAGGCGCCGACCCGGGTGCGGCGCAACTGGGCCACATGACCGACGGTGCCAAGCGCCCGGGCGATGTCGCGCGCGAGGCTGCGGACATAGGTTCCCTTGCCACAGGTCACCTCGAACACGGCATGATCCCGGTCTGGCAGATCGACGAGATGCAGATCGTGGACGACGACCCGGCGGGCGGCGAGTTCCGGCGGCGCGCCGTCCCGCGCCAGGTCGTAGGCGCGTTCGCCATCGACCTTGATGGCCGAATAGGCCGGCGGGACCTGTTCGATCACGCCGGCGAACCGCGGCAGGATCGCGCGGATATCCGCTTCGCCGGGACGGCGGTCGCTGGTCTGGGTGACCGTGCCTTCCCGGTCGTCGGTATCCCGCGCCTCGCCCCAGCACACGGTGAAGCGATAGGTCTTGTCGCGGTCCATGGCATAGGCGACCGTCTTGGTGGCCTCGCCCAGCGCGATCGGCAGGATGCCTGTCGCCAATGGATCCAGGGTGCCGCCATGGCCGCCCTTCTGGGCGTCGAAGAGACGGCGGACACGCCCGAGCGCGGCCGTCGACGTTATACCGGCCGGTTTGTCGAGGGCGAGCCAGCCATGCACGGGCCGGCCGCGGCGCCTACGCGCCATTTTCTCCTTCTCCGCCGTCGCCCCCGTCCGTGCCGGCGCTGTCGTCACCGGCGTTGCCGAGATCGCGCCTCACCCGTTCGTCCCCGAGAAGGGCGGTCATCCGATCCGCCTGGTCGAAGGACCGATCCGCCATGAAGCGGAGGGCCGGGGAGAAGCGCAGGTTGACCTCTTTGGCGAGCCGGCCGCGCAGATAGGCGGCCGCCCGATTGAGTCCGGCGACGACCTTCTCCGTGTCGCCCCCGCCCAACGGCATGACGAACAGGGTGACAGCACGCAGGTCCGGGCTTGGCCGGGCTTCGGTCACGGTGATGGAGGCGCCGGCGACATCCGGGTCGCGCACCTCGCCCTCGGCCAGGATGCGCGCCATCGCGTGGCGGATCTCCTCGCCCACGCGCAGCTGGCGCTGGGAGGGTTGGCGGTCTTTGCTCATGCTGTCTCGTCCGGGCCGCGCCCGCGTTTCTCTCGCTTGCGTTCGGCTTCGTGCGAACGTCGTCCGCCGAATGCTATCCCGCTTCGTGCCGTCCATCGCGACGGCGCCTGTTCCGCCGCCTCCGGATGAAGGAAACTCCCGTTGGTCAGAGAGACTTCATCCCGAGATACGCGGAGCGCTTCTCGAAGGAGGGCCGCCCGCCTAAAGCTGGCGGGCGACTTCCTCGACCTCGAAACACTCGATCTGGTCGCCGACGCGAATGTCGTTGTAGTTCTCGAACGACATACCGCACTCGGTGCCGGCCCGGACCTCGTTCACCTCGTCCTTGAAGCGCTTGAGGGTCGCAAGCTTGCCCTCGTGGATGACGACGTTGTCGCGCAGCAGGCG
>CAYGKX010000421.1:0-3962 GCA_964350225.1 uncultured Rhodospirillaceae bacterium
CAGCCGGCTCCGGCGCGGCCGGCCCGGATGCGGACAAACGCACCGACAGCTTCGCCAAATAGCCCTGCCGGCACTTCCGGCCGCAAGAACCGGATGGCGCGCTCCCAACCGGCCATGTGAGCGTCCGGCCGTCGGCACCGGGGCCGGCACGCTGACGGATGGGCGGAACATGGGACAACTGGAAGGCAAGGTCGCAATCGTCACGGGCGCAAGCTCGGGCATCGGACAGGCGGTATCGCGACTGTTCGCGGCGGAGGGCGCGCGGGTCGTGGTCACGGCCCGCCGGGAGACGGAGCTCGAACGGCTCGTCGCGGAAATCGATGCCGCGGGCGGCGTGGCCTGCTATCGGGCCGGCGACATCCGGGACGAGACGCTGGCCTCAGCACTGGTCGAACTAGCGGTCGAGCGCCATGGCGGGCTCGACATCGCCGTCAACAACGCCGGCACCCTCGGCACCCCGGGACCGGTGACCGGGATATCTGCTTCCGCCTGGCAGGACACGATCGACATCAACCTGACCGGCGCTTTCTTCGGCGCGAAGCATCAGGTGCCGGCGCTCGTCGCGCGCGGCGGCGGCGCCCTCCTCTTTACCTCGACCTTCGTCGGCCACACGGTCGGCCTGGCGCACATGGCAGCCTACGGCGCGTCGAAGGCCGGTCTGGTCGGCCTGGCCCGCGTCCTCGCCGCGGAACTCGGAGGGTACGGCATTCGGGTGAACGCGATCCTGCCGGGCGGAACGAACACGGAAATGGCCGGAGCCTACGCCGACGATCCTGAAGCCCGCGCCCAGGTAGCCGGAATGCACGCCCTCAAGCGGATCGCGGAACCCGAGGAAATCGCCCGCGCGATGCTCTACCTGGCGTCGGATGCCGGCAGCTTCGTGACCGGCACGGCGATGGCCGTCGATGGCGGAGTCTCGTCCGTGCGGGGCTAGCCGGGCTCCCCGCCCTTGAACCCTGTCGCCACGACGTAGACCTCTTTCGAATCGCTGCGGCTCGCCGGCGGCTTGATGTGCTTCACCTTGTCGAAATGGCGGCGCAGGAGGGCGAGGAGCTCGGCCTCCGTGCCGCCCTGAAACACCTTCGCGACGAAAGCGCCGCCCGGCGCGAGCACGCGGATCGCGAAATCCAGGGCCGCCTCGACCAGGTTGACGATCCGCAGATGATCGGTCGATGCATGGCCGGTGGTGTTGGGGGACATGTCGCTCAGGACCAGGTCGACGGGCCCGTCCAGAAGGTCCATGAGCCGCGTGTCCGCCCCCTCGGCGAGGAAATCGTCCTTGACCACCGTCGCACCGGCGACCGACGGCATCTCCAGGATATCCAGCGCGACGACGGTCCCGCCCCCCGGACGGTCGGCCCCGGTCCGTTCGACGGCCACCTGCGTCCAGCCGCCCGGCGCAGCGCCCAGGTCCACCACCCGCTGGCCGTGCCGCAGGAGATGCGCCTTCTCGTCGATCTCGATCAGCTTGAAGGCCGCGCGGGAGCGCAGGCCCTGATGCTGGGCGGCCGCGACATAGGGGTCGTTCAGCTGACGCTGCAGCCAGCGTTGCGACGAAGCGCGCTTGCGCCGCGCGTCGCGCACCTTGACGGTCGCCTGGCGCCGCCCCCCGCCCGGGCCGCCCGCCCGGGAGCCGCCCGCCCGGGAGCCGCCACCACCCTTGCCGCCCGCCATGACCGGTCAGACGGCGACGCGAGAGCGGGCGCGCCGGCGGCGCCGCCGGCCCTGCGACGCCATCAGGCCCAGCAGGATCCCCTCGCGCAGGCCGCGGTCGGCGACCCTGAGCCGCCCGACGGGCCACAGCCGGCAGATCGCCTCGAGGATCGCGGCGCCGGCGAGCACGAGGTCCGCCCGCTCGCGCCCGACACAGGGCCGCGTACAGCACCACGCCCGGGGCGTACAGGCCGGCCCGCCCGTCGATGTCGAGCTGGCGCAGGCGTCCGGTCACCTGGGAGATGTTGTCGAAGGACAGGTGGCAGCCGTCGACCCGGTTACGGTCGTAGCGGCGCAGACCCAGATGGATGCTCGCCAGCGTCGTGACCGTCCCGGAAGTGCCGAGCATCTGTACGGTCCCGCGGGCGATCTCCTCGCATACCCGGTGTTCCGCTTCGAAAGGTGTGAGATGCTCGTAGGCCTCCTCGACCATCAATTCGTAGATACCGGGGACCCTGGCGTCGCTGCCATGGCGCTCCGCCACATTCACGACACCGAAGGGGATCGACAGGCTCTCGGGCCGCGACGAACCGGCATCGCGCCAGATCACCTCCGTGCTGCCGCCGCCGATGTCGAAGACCAGGGCATGTGGCCGGTCGGGCTCCAGCAACGGTGCACATCCGGCGAGCGCCAGTCCCGCCTCCTCCGCCGGCGAAATGACTTCCAGCGCCAGTCCGACCTCGTTGCGCACCCGGTCGACGAAGACATCCGAATTCTCCGCCCGGCGGCAGGCCTCGGTCGCGACGCAGCGGGAGCGCACCCCCGGATAACGGCGGAGCTTGGCCGCCACGATGCGCAGCGCGTCGATCGATCGGTCCATCGCCTCGTCGCTGAACCGGCCGGTCGTCGCCACCCCCTCGCCCAGGCGCACAATGCGAGAGAAGGCGTCGACGACGCGGAAGCCGCGCTCCGTCGGACGGGCGACGAGCAGTCGGCAGTTGTTGGTTCCCAGGTCGACGGCGGCGAAGGCCGGACGGGCGCGGGTCTCGGAGTGTCTGCGGGAATATGAGGCAGATGTATGTGAGGCTTGGTCCTCGGGCATGTATACAAGGCTAATCGGAGAGGCCGCGATTGGCAATGGAGCGCCGGTCCCCGGCGGCCCGCGGCGCCTTGAACCCGGCGTCGGACACCCAAGATCAGCAATAGTCCCGCAAACAGGGGCAAAAGGCTTGCGCATCCAAGGCCCTTTGCGATAAACGACAGCCCGCGCCGCCTTGGCAGCCGCACCGGCCGCCCGCCGCGCTCCCGGCGATTGGGGAATAGTTTAACGGTAGAACAGCGGACTCTGACTCCGTCGGTCCTGGTTCGAATCCAGGTTCCCCAGCCAATCTCTTCCTAAGCAATTCAGATACTTGGCGAATTTCTATCTTGGTGTGCCAAGCCTCACCGAGCCTGCCGTGGCAACGGGCGGCCCCCTATGGTTGCCCGCTTTATGTTGAACGCTGTGGAAGACGGCGACCTCGTTAATGGGCCCGCCCGTCAGCCGTCCAGCGAGATCAGGCAGCGGTCGCTGGGGAAGAGCATATGGCTATGCTCGATCGGACGGCCCTGCACGTCATAGGACGTTCGGTGGACCGCTATGAGCGGGGCGCCGAGGAACGTATCGAACAGGACGCTGCTGCGGGCGTCGGCGCCGACGGAACCGAGGCGACGTTCGAAGCGGGCTGCCGTGGTCGAAATGACGTTCGACAATGTCGAGACGATGTTCCGCGACACCATCTGCTTCTCCGAAAGCTTTCGGTCGAAGCGGGGGTGGAGATACACTTTCTCGCCGCCGATCGGTTTCTCGTCGACGAAGAAGGTCCGCACGAAGAACGGAACCTCCGCGCCGAAGGACACGGACAAGGCGATCTGAACCTCGCCCCGTGCGGCGATCATGCCTTCCCGATGCAGGACGATGCTGTCGACGAAGGCGACGTCGAGAAGGTCGTCGGTCGAGAGGACAAGCACCTTCTGCGGAAGCTGCTCGACAATGTCCTTCACGAAGGTGCCGCGCCCGACCTCCCGGAAGATCAGCCCGTCCTGCTCCAGCATCGCCAGCGCCTGCCGGACTGTCGCACGGCTGACGCCGAACATCCTGGTCAGTTCGTCTTCCGACGGCACCTGGTCGCCGGCAACGAGTTCGCCCGACCAAATCTGGTCGCGGATGGCTGCTTCGATCTGGCGATAGCGTGGCACCAGGCTCTCGCGCACGAGTGCCGGCTCATCGACTGGATAGCGCTGCGATTTCATCGAAAATCCTGTGGGTC
>CAYGKX010000422.1:0-3960 GCA_964350225.1 uncultured Rhodospirillaceae bacterium
TCGCCCTGCACAAGGATCATTTCAGGGATAAGCTGCGTACGCTGTCCATGCTGCTTGAGAGCCTCCGCGGCGAAGAACAGCTTTCCCGCAAGTTCGTCAAGCGACTGGCCGGCGCGCAGCACGGACATGTCCTGGTGGACGACGATACCGAAATCCTTCTCCAGGATTTCTGCCGCCGCGGGGTGCTGCCCTGTCAGCACGACGCGCGCATCGAAACGGTCCGGATAGGCCTTCAGTGCGGCAACGACCGGCGCCATCTTGATGGCTTCCGGGCGGGTTCCAATGACGCATACAATCAGTTTCGCATACGGCGTCCGAGGATGCGTTGCCCTCGGCGTCCAATCGTACTCCGCCTCGAATTGTAAGTTGCGGGAACCTGCCATTTTGCCACCCCCCTAGACGGCTATTACTGCACGTATTTGCTCGAACTCACTATAGTCTTCAAAATTGTTTCGATAATGTAACATATCTCTATTCTACCTAAGAGAAAGCGTCACCCTGCTCGCGCCGCCGCTCATGCGCGCCGCGATTGTGCCGGGGAGCGGCGCTCCGTAGAATGGCTCCTTGAGACCAGCATCCACCCGCGATCGGAAGCCCCATGACCGCGAATACCCGAAAGCCGGCCGGTGCGGCCGGCGCCGCCACCGTTCCGGGCCTGACGCAGAGCGCCTATCCAAGGGTGCGTATGCGCCGAATGCGGCGGGACGACTGGTCGCGCCGGATGATGCAGGAAAATGTCCTGACACCGGCCGACTTCATCTGGCCGCTGTTCGTGATCGAGGGGACGGACACGTCCGTCGCGGTCGACAGCATGCCAGGCGTCGAACGGCACACGGTCGACCGGCTCGCGAAAGTCGCCGGCGAGGCAAAGGCGCTCGGCATTCCGGCCATCGCCCTGTTTCCGATGACGCCCTCAGCCCTCAAGGACGACGAGGGCACGGAGGCGACCAACGGCGACAACCTGGTCTGCCAGGCCATTCGCGCGATCAAGGATGCCCATCCCGACATCGGCGTCGTCTGCGACGTCGCGCTCGACCCCTACACCAGCCACGGTCATGACGGGGTGATCCGCGACGGCTATGTCGCCAACGACGAGACGGTCTCGATCCTGGTCGAGCAGGCCCTGACCCAGGCGCGGGCCGGCTGCGACGTCATCGCGCCGTCGGACATGATGGACGGACGGGTCGGCGCCATTCGCGAAGGGCTGGACCGGGAAGGCTTCGAGGCCGTGCGCATCATGGCCTACGCCGCCAAATACGCCTCCGCCTTCTACGGCCCCTTCCGCGACGCGGTGGGCTCGACCGGCTCGCTCAAGGGCGACAAGCGGACCTACCAGATGGACCCGGCCAACAGCGACGAGGCCCTGCGGGAGGTCGCCCTCGACATCGAGGAAGGCGCGGACATGGTCATGGTCAAGCCGGGCATGCCCTATCTCGACATCGTGCGCCGGGTGAAGGACAGCTTCGGCCTGCCCACCTTCGCCTACCAGGTGTCGGGCGAGTACGCGATGCTGCAGGCCGCCGCCCAGAACGGCTGGCTCGACGGCCCACGGGTGATGCTGGAAAGCCTGATCGCCTTCAAGCGCGCGGGGGCGGACGGTGTCCTGACCTATTTCGCGGTCGAGGCGGCGAAGGCGCTGGACGCCTGATCGGCCCGCGAACATGAGCGACAAGACGCGCGGCCTCTGGGCCATCCTGATCGCGGGATGCCTCGCGAATTTTCTGGTCTTCGGCGGGCGGGCGGCCTTCACCGGGGTCTTCAATACGCCGGTAACGCAGGCACTGGGCGGCGATCCGCGCGATTTCGCGCTCGCCATGGCGATCCAGAACATTCTGTGGGGCGTCGGTCAGCCCTTCGCCGCGGCGATCGCGGAGCGCTACGGCTCCCGCCTCGTCCTCTTTATGGGCGGCATCGCCTATGGCGGCGGCATCGTCCTGAGCGGCATGGTGACGACGCCCCTCATGTTCGGGGTGACGGCGGGTGGCCTCGTGGGCTTCGGCCTCGCGACGGGATCCTTCGCCATCGTCCTGGGCGCCATGGGGCGTGTCGTGGCGCCTGAAAAGCGCGCCTGGGCGATGGGCCTCGCGACGGCGGCCGGGTCGCTCGGCCAGGTCGTCCTGGTTCCCGCCGCGGGCTTCCTGATCGGCGCGACCGACTGGCGCACCTCGATGGTCGCACTCGGCATCTGCTGCCTGTCCTTCGCGCTCCTCGCCCTCGTCCTGGGCGCCAAGCCGTCCGAGAGCCCCGATGCGCCCGGGCAACAGTCCTTCGGCCACGCCCTCAACGAGGCGCGCCGCCATTCGAGCTACTGGCTCCTGGTCCTCGGCTTTTTCGTCTGCGGCTTCCACGTCACCTTCGTCTTCGTGCACATGGAGCCCTGGGTCCGCGACCTCGGCTTCGACCCGTCTGTCGCCTATATCTCGATCATGCTGATCGGCGCGTTCAACGTCATCGGCGCCTACAGCGCCGGCGTGATGGGCGATCGCTTGTCGAAGAAGAACCTCCTGACCTTCATCTATGGCGCGCGGGCAGCGCTCTTCGCGCTGATGGTGCTGATCCCGCCGACGCCGCTGATGATCTATGTCTATTCGGCCTTCCTGGGACTGTTGTGGCTATCCACGGTGCCGCTGACCTCGGCTCTCGTCGGCGTCTTCTTCGGGCCGCGCTATCTCGGCACGCTGTTCGGCTTCGCCTTCTTCAGCCATCAGGTTGGCGCCTTCCTGGGATCCCAGCTTGGCGGCATCGCGCGGAAGGAGTTCGGCTCCTACGACGCGATGTGGTGGATGATGGTCGCCTTGGGTATCGTCGCCGCCCTGCTTCACTGGCCGATCCGGGAGAAGCCTGTCGACCGGCTCCTGGCGGACGCACGGGCCTGACGGGTCGGCATCAACCGCGCGGCGGGCCCTTGCGGAAACGAGCAGCCATTTCGGCGTAATAGCTGGCGTAGTAGGCAGCCGGCTCCACGAACACCCCCGCCTGGGCCATATCGAGGGCGAAGCGGGCACGTTCGGCGGCGCGGGCATCCTTGTCGCGGCGACGGCGGTCGGTATCGGGGCGCATGGTAGCCTCCTTCTGGCTGGCCGCCCCCATCGTGCGGGGGCGTGTCAGAAGCTACCCGGCGCCCGCGCCGATGGTTTCCGACGAACGGGAAATCCGCCTTGCCAGCGGACTCCTTTCTGGCATTGTAGCCCGCCATGACACGACGCCCCGCTATCATGGTCTTCGCCGCCCTGGCCTGCCTCCTGCCCGCGACCGCGCCGGCGCAGGTTTCGCGTGAGCAGGCCGACCGTTTCATCAAATTTCTGGGATCGGAGACTTATTCGACCCTGGTCGCCCAGCGGGCGATCGCCAACGACGAGGCGCTTCCGCCCCGCTGCAGGACCCGGAACATTGTCGACCGGAAGATCGTCGCCATTCCAGAGACCCCCCGGTTCATTGGGTCCCGGGACGTCCCCATCGCCGGCAAATGGGTGGAGCGAATTGCGATCGAGCGCTGCGGCCGGCGGGTCGAGCACAATATCTTCGTCAGCGCCTCGCGCGTGCGCGGCCTCCATGCCGCGGCGGGATTTCCCGGCCAGTCGCTGACCGACATCCAGCTCCAGCTCCTCGCCGGCCGCGCCGTGCTGCGCCAGACCCTCGCGCGCATCCCCCGCAGTTGCAAGCGGGTCGAGATCGTGGACACCCGCATCCTTCGCAAGCCCGCGGCCCCTGGCCGTCCCTGGTCGGAACGCTGGACGGTGTGGGCCTGCGGCAAGCGTCTGCCCCAGACCATCGCCTTCCGCCCCAAGGCGGGCGGCGGAATGGGGTTCAAGCTGGATTGATCGGAGACGGGTATTCCGGCGCCGGATGGCGGCACCCCATCCTTCGACAAGCGCAGGATGAGGAATTTTTATTTTTATTTCAATTATTTACAAAATATACCTTACATTCAATTCCAAAACCCTCATCCTGAGCTGGTCG
>CAYGKX010000423.1:0-659 GCA_964350225.1 uncultured Rhodospirillaceae bacterium
GGCGATTTCGGCACGTCGATCAGCCTTCGTCAGAATGTGATGGAACTGATCCTCGGCCGATTGCCGGTGACCCTGGAGTTGTGTCTGGTCGCGATGCTGATCGCCATTCTCGCCGGCGGCACACTCGCGGTCGCCGGCGCCTACTGGCGGGGCAAATGGCCGGACAGCCTGGTCGATGGCCTCTCCGGCCTGTTCCTCGCCATCCCCGATTTCCTCTGGGCGCTTCTCTTCATCCTGTTCGTCGTGATCGCCGGGTCTTCCGACTGGCCCATCTCCGGGCAGATCAATCTCGCCCTCGGCTTCCGGCCGGCGACCCAGTTCTACCTGTTCGAATCGCTCCTGACCGGTAACTTCACGGCCTTCCTCTCGGTCCTGCAGCACATGGTCCTGCCGGCGCTGGCCCTCGCCCTGCCACTCATCGCGATCATCGCCCGGGTGCTCAAGACTTCCCTCAACGAGGCGATGACCCAGGACTATGTGATGCTCGCACGGGTCAAGGGCTTCGGCCGGGCGCGCATCGTCGGGCGGGAGGCGCTGCGGAACGCGTTGGTGCCGACCGTGACGCTGACCGGCGTCCAGTTCACTTTCCTGATTGGCGGAACGGTCTTGATCGAGAAGATCTTCAGCTATCCGGGCATCGGCAACATGGCGATCGACGC
>CAYGKX010000423.1:669-3942 GCA_964350225.1 uncultured Rhodospirillaceae bacterium
GGTCATCAACCGCGACCTGCCGCTGATCCAGGGGCTGGTCCTGACCTTCGCGGTCCTCTTCATCCTGCTGAACCTCGCCATCGACGCAACCTATGCACTCCTGAACCCGAGGCTGCGTCATGGATAGGGGACGGCGGGTGCGGAGAGGGCTGCGGCGGGGCCCTGCGGCGAGGCGGCGCGCATGAGCACCACGGTCACCCCGCGGGATCCCCTTTGGCGGCAGCTTCTGCGCAGCCGACGCGTGGTCCTGGGCGGCGGGTGGCTCCTGCTGCTCGTCGTCATGGCGGTCTTCGCCGACTGGATCGCGCCCCACGATCCTGTCGACCAGGACATCATCAACACCTTCAAGCAGCCCTTCTGGTCGCCGGAGAGCGAGCCTGGCTTCTGGCTCGGCACCGACAATCTCGGGCGGGACGTCCTGTCGCGCCTGATCCACGGGACGCAGGTCGCGCTCATCGTCGCCATCGTCGCCGCCGCGGCGGCGGGGCTGATCGGGACGACACTGGGTCTTCTCGCCGGCTATTTCGGCGGCATCGTCGACACGATCATCTCCCGGCTGGTCGAAATATGGATGGCCTTCCCCGCGGTTCTCCTCGCCATCGTCCTCGTTGCGGTGATCGGCGCCAGTCTCACCGCCGTCATCGTCGCCGTCGTCGTGATCGACTGGACCCGGTTCTGCCGGGTGGTCCGGGCGGAGACGATGGTCCAGAAGGAACAGGACTATGTCGCCTCCGCCGTCACGGTCGGGCTGACGCGCGGGCGGATCCTGGTACGGGAAATCCTGCCCAACATCCTGCCGCTGCTCCTGGTCCTCTTCACGCTCGAAATGGGCATCGCGGTGATCGTCGAGGCGATTCTCTCCTATGTCGGCCTCTCCGTCGCGTCCGATGCGCCGACCTGGGGCGGTCTGGTCGCGGAGGGCCGGAAATACGTCAACCAGGCTCCCTGGCTCCTGGTCTTCGCCATCGGCGCCATCGTCCTGACCGTCCTCGCCCTCAATGCGCTGGGCGACGGCCTGAAGGACGCGATCGACCCGGTGATGCGGAAATGACCGCGCTGCTCGATATCGCGGAGCTACACCTGGAAATCGCCGCCCGGCGCCGGCGGACGCCGATCCTGCGCGGCGTGTCGCTCGCCATTGCCCCGGGGGAGGTTCACGGCCTCGTCGGGGAATCGGGTGCGGGCAAGACAATGGTCGGCAAGGTCCTGCTCGGCATTCAGCCCTCGGCGGCCCGGATCACGGCGGGCCGGGTCAGGTTCGACGGCGAAGACATCACCCATCTGACAGAGCGGCGGCGCCGCCGCCTGATGGCGGAGGGGCTCGCCCTCATCCCGCAAGACCCGATGACCTCCCTCAACCCGGCCTTTCGCATCGGCGGACAGATCACCGATGTCCTCCGCCTGCATCTCGGTCTCGGCGCCGGCGCGGCCCGGGACCGGGCGCTGGAGCTTCTCCGGGACGTCCATATCCGGGCGCCGGAACGGGTCTTCGGCCAGTTTCCCCACGAACTCTCCGGCGGGATGCGCCAGCGGGTCCTGATCGCCATCGCCTTCGCCTGCCGTCCCAACCTGATCGTCGCGGACGAGCCGACGACGGCCCTGGACGTGACGGTACAGCGCCAGGTCCTCCGCCTCATCAAGGAGCTTCAGGAAAGCGCCGGCACCGCAATCCTCTTCGTGACCCACGATCTCGGCGTCGTTTCCAAGATCTGCGACCGGGTCAGCGTCCTCCACGCCGGAGGGGTGCTCGAGAACGGTCCGGTCCGCGAGATTTTCGACGCGCCGACGCATCCCTATACCCGGGCACTCTTCGCCGCGACGCCGCGCTATGACCGGCCCGGCGATGCGCTGATCCCCGTGCCGGCGGCGCTCACCGCGCGCCTGCGCGAGGAGGCGCTGGCCTATGACGCGGCGCGGCGCGATGCCTGAGCCCCTGCTCCAGGCCCGGGGCCTCGAACTTGCGCTGCCCGATTTCGGCCGAAAGCCCGCCTTCGGGCGCCCGCCGTTGACGCAGATCCTGAAAGGGATCGACCTCGATCTCGCCCGGGGCGAGGCGCTGGGGCTGGTCGGTGAATCGGGATCGGGCAAGACGTCCCTTGGCCGTACCCTCGTCCGGCTCTACAGGCCGACGGCGGGGTCCCTGCGCTTCGAGGGCAAGGAGATCGGCGCGCTGGAAGAGGAGACGATCCGCCATCTCCGGCCGCGCTTCCAGATGATCTTCCAGGATCCGCAATCTTCCCTCAATCCGCGCCGGACGGTCGGCGACATCGTGGCCCAGCCGCTCCTGGTCTACGGGCGGGTGAAAGACCGCGCCGAAGCGAGGCAGCGGGTCGCGATGCTTCTGGAGCGTGTCGCCCTCGATCCGGCCTTCGCATCGCGATATGCTCACGAACTGTCGGGCGGACAGCGGCAGCGTATCGGCATCGCGCGCGCCATCGCGCTCGACCCCGCTCTCGTCATAGCGGACGAGATCGTTTCGGGCCTCGACGTATCCAGCCAGGCCCAGATACTCTCTCTCCTGCGTGAGTTGCGGCGCGACCTGGGGCTGGCCCTGATCTTCATCAGCCACGACCTGTCCGTCGTGCGTACGGTCTGCGACCGGGTGATGGTCCTTCTGGGCGGCCAGGTGGTGGAGAGCGGCGATTGCGCGGCGATCTTCGCCGAACCGGCCCATGCCTATACGCGCCGGCTTCTTGCGGCGATCCCGCTGCCGGAGGTCGATCCGGACTGGGTCGCGGCCGCGGACGTGGACGGCGCGGAGGATGAAATCGGCGAGACGGACGGGCTCGCGACTGAGACGACGAACGGGGAGAAAAGGCAGATGAAGATTGAAGGATCCGTGGCGCTGGTGACCGGTGCCAACCGGGGCGTCGGCGAGGCGTTCATCCAGGAACTGAAGAAGCGTGGCGCGGCGAAGATCTATGCGGCCGTGCGCGACCCGGCCCTCCTCGAGGACAAGAGCGGGGTCGAGATCGTCACCCTCGACGTGACCAACCCGAACCAGGTCTCGGCCGCGGCGGAGAAGTGCGGCGACGTGAACCTGCTCATCAACAATGCGGGCATGAACCACAACCGCCCGCTGCTCGGCCCGGACGCCATGTCCAACGCGCGGGACGAAATCGAGGTGAACTATCTCGGCACCTTGTCGATGTGCAACGCCTTCGCCCCCGTGCTCGGCGAGAATGGCGGCGGCGCGATCCTCAACATGCTGTCCATCCTGTCGAACGTGAACCTGCCGGCCCTCGGCACCTATGCCGCGTCGAAGGCGGCGGA
>CAYGKX010000424.1:0-3934 GCA_964350225.1 uncultured Rhodospirillaceae bacterium
CACGAGGATCACTGCCGACGCATTCAATTCCAACGCCCGTTTCACGATTTCCCGCGGATAGACCGGAACGTGGTCCACCGTACCTTCGGCCTGCGCCTCGTCGGCGACGAGATTGTTCTTGCGGTCGAGAAACAGCACCCGAAACTGCTCGGTGTCCCGATGGGCCATGACCGTCTTGCAATAGTCCATCAGCGCGTCCCAGGAGGAGAGCACATGGCGTTGCAGCACCTTCGCACGCGCCATGCGATGGGCAAAGGCTTCTGCCAAGCGAAGCTGGTAATAGACCTTGTCCGTCGCGCCCTCGACTTCGAGAATGCGCGCTTCCGCCGCCGCGACCACCCCGTTCAGGTCGCCGAAGGCTGCCAGCAGGCGTTTCGCCAGCGGTTTCACGTCGATTCTCGGGATGGCGTTGAAGAGCAGCATTTCGAGCAGTTCGTATTCCGGCATCGCCGCATGCCCGCCCGTCAGGAAGCGCTGGCGCAGCCGCTCGCGGTGGCCCCAGTAATGCGGCCGCATCTGACCATCATCGCCACGAACAAGCCCTCCGCCAGCCGTCACGTCGGCATTCAGGCGCCCGGTCCGGCGAAAACCGGGCTCGCTTGCCGGACGTGTCTCCACTCCAGGCGGCGGCAGACGCGCCTCGAGATCGTCGAGTCCCTGCATTGCCGCCTCGGAAAACCCGCCGCCCGACCCGGACCGGTCTGCCGACGCGTAATTCGGCCGACCTTGGCGCGAGGCCCTTTGGCCGGCCGCGCCCAGCCCCGTGATCCTGTCCCAGATCGTCGCCATCCGGGCAAACCTCCGATTGTCCGTCCCATTCCGATAGCACGGGCATCGCCCGCACCATGGTTAAGGAACCCGCAAGAGGTTAAGAATTCGTTGTGCCGCGTCCGCGCGGACGGATCAGAAGCCGCGGTCAGCGATCAGGCGGGCAAGGTCCCGAACCGCCTGGGCCCGCGCCGCCGCAATGGCCGGCGCACCGCCATCCAGCGCATAGGGGGCCGACACGCGGAACTCGCCCGACCGGTCGCGGCCCGCAGTCAGGCTGGCGACGAAATACTGCCCGGTCATGCGGAACTGGCCATCAGCACCCGCGACCATGTCCTGCACACGCACGGTCAGCCGCGCCTGCGGCAGATCCTCGAACGGCCAGGGCTCCGCAGCCACCCGGGCGCCCGTCATGGTCGCCAGATGTCGGCTCAGCTCCATCGTGACACCGCGTTCCGGTTCATCGGCCCAAAGCACCGAGGAATCGCTCGACAACGCGCCGTTCTCCGCTTCGCGCCAGATCTCCTCTGTCCGCGCATAGGCCGGCAGCGAGACTTCCCGCACTTCGAGTTGCGAGACGCTGATGCCGATTGGTGCGCCGGAAGGAACCGGCGCCGCCGCATAGCGCACAGGCCCCTGACCACAGGCCGCCAGAAGCCCGATCAGGGCAAAGAAGGGTACGAAATTACGCATGGCCTGTCCGATCCGTTTCGCAGGAGTGTCGTCGTTCGGGGCGGAGCATACCCCCCGATAGGGGCGGAGCAAGCCCGACGCGCTCCCGGGCAGGGTTTCGGCGCGGGCTGACACGGCAAAGCGACATAATGGGCTTCGAGAGCGCATCGGCCTGTCCTATTTCCCCGTCAACAGCGCATTGGGCTTGCGTTCCAGCGTGCGCATCAGCGACCTCACCGAATCCGCCGCACGGCTGACCTCCCGCAGGGCCGCCCGCGCATCACGGTTGAGCGAACCGGTCTCCGACAGGCTGGACAGTGCGATCTCGGCCTCCCGCAGGGAGGCTTCCACGCGCCGAACCAGTTCCGGCAACTCGGCCGACGCGGTCGCGATCGCCTCCGCCGCCTTCTCCGCCGAGGCAAGCGCCGCGTTCACGCTGTCGACCGTGCCGCCCGCGCGCAATTCGCCCACGGCCGCGCCGATCTCGTCCAGCGCCTCCTTGAGCGCACCGGGCAGCGCCTTGGCATCTTCGGTCCCCAGAACAGCCTCGGCGCTCTCGATCAGACCGGTCGCCTCCGCGGCCAGCGCATCGAGGTCCATCGCCGCTGCCTGTTCCGCAACCTTGCGGACATCGTCGATCAGCGCCGGCACGCCTTCGGTCGCCGCGCTGATATCCGCCGTGGCCTTGCTCACGTTCTCCAGTGCGGCGTTCACGTTTTCCACCGTACCGCCGGCCCGCAGATCCGCCACCGCGTCGCCGAGTTCGTCCAGCGCCTTCCGGAGCGCACCCGGGATCGCCTGCGTCTCCTCGCTGTCGACGACCTCCCGCGCGCTGCCAACCAGACCGGTCGCCTGGTCGACGAGGGAGGCAAGCTCGAGCGCGGCCACCTTCTCGGCCAGGCCGCGGATGTCGTCGATCAGGGCCGGGACGCCGTCGGTGGCCTCCCCGATCTGCGTCGCGAGATCGTCCACGCTGTCGAGAGTCGCGGTCAGCGACGTCGCCGCGCCGCTTGTATTCAGCTCCGACAACAGCCTGGTCGCCTCCGCGATCGCCGCGTCGACATTGTTGACAGCCGTCACAAAGCTTTCCGGCAACGCCTTGACGGAGTCGCTGGCCACGATGTCGCCCGCGTCCGAGATCAGCGTTTTCGCTTCCGTGAGGATCCCCTCGAGATCCAAGGCGTCCGCCTTGGCCGCGAAAGCCGCCACATTGTCGACCAGCGCCGGGATTCCCGTTGCCGCGTCGCCGATATCGGTCGCCGCGGTGCCGACCTTGTCGATCGCTTCGACGATCTTTGCGACACTTTCGCTGCGCTCGATATCCCCGAGGATTTCGGCGATCTGATCGGCAATTCCGTTCAGCCGCTCCGGCATGCCCTGAAGATCTTCGCCGCTCACGAGCGTCCGCACGTCTTCCACCACGCCTCGGACTTCCTCGACGGTGCCACGCAGGTCCGACGGGATCTTCTGGATGTCCTCGCTCGCCACAAGCGCGGCGGCGTTGTCGAGGAACGTCTTGGCCGAATTCAGGATGTCCTCGATCGGCAGATCGCCGACCCGCTTGATGAGACCTTCCGCGGCAGCGGATGCCCCGCCCTCCTCCGCCGGGACCGACGGAAAGATCGGGTATGGATCGCCGTCGCGTATGAATTCGGCCGGTTCCGCGTCTGGTATCTGCACCATCTCGATCCTCAGGCTTGTCGAGAGCAGCCCTGTCGTCGCCAGCCGTGCCCGCCAGCCCTCGGCAACCGCCTGTTCGAACAGATCGAGCACCGCTTCGGTCTCGGCTTCGGGATTGTCCGTATCGGGCGCCGCGTCGAGCTTGCCCAGGTCGATGGAGAGCACGACAACCAGCCGGACGCGTTCGTCGCCGAACTGTTCCGGATCCACCCTGCCGGTGATCCCGGCGACCTCGCCTATCCGGAGTCCGTTCAGGATGACCGGCGCGCCCAGCGTCAGGCCGGTGACGTTCTCGTCGAAGACCATCGACATTTGCATCATGCCGCCATCCGGCCGGTTGCCCTCGAAGAGGTTCTCCCTGGCCGCATCCTGGTTGGCGAAGACCGCGAAACCCTGTCCCGGCTCGACCGGGGCTCCGCCGGAAACAACCGTCTCGAAGCTGATTCCGCCGGTGATGAGCGCGGCGAAGCTCTCGACATCGATGGACGCCCCGCCGGCGCCGAGGTTGAACGAGATCCCCGATGCGTCCCAGAAGCGCGACTGCGTCGTCAGCAACTGGTCATGCGGCGCCTGAATGAACCCCTCCGCAACGATGGTCACGCCATCCGAGGACAGGGTCGGCCGCCCGATCTTTCCCACTTCCAGCCCCTTGAAGAGAATCGGAACGCCCTCGCTCAACCCCCTCCCGGTCGTCGAAGACAGGGTGATCCGGGTGCCTTCCTGGTCAGGCCGCGCGACAGGACTTTCGTCGAGTCCGCGGAACGTGTGGTTGAGGCCGCCGGGGTTCTCGTCCCAGCTGCCCTCGATATAGACG
>CAYGKX010000425.1:0-2739 GCA_964350225.1 uncultured Rhodospirillaceae bacterium
CGGTCGAGAAGTCGACGGTCGCGTCCACCTGGGTCTGGCCGAACTTGTTGACCGTAAACACCGCCACGCCGGCCGTCTCGTCGACCGAGACGTCGTCGATGGAAAAGGCCGGCGGGGTCTCGTTGTCGAGGATCGTCGTATCCACCGTGTCGACGACCGGACCCTGGGTGTAGCTGGGCGGGGTCCCGCCGCCGCCGCGCCCGTCGCCCGGCGTGCCGGGATCGAAGATACCGGGCTCCCGCAGCTCGATGGTGTAGAGCTCGTCACCCTCGTAGACGCTGTCGTCGACGGTCGGCATGTCGAAGGTGAGCGGGAAGGTCGCCGTGTCGTCCACCGTCACGACGATGGTGACGCCATCCACGGCAAGCGTCGCGGTCACGCCCGTCAGCGCGTTCAGATCCTCGATGATCAGGGTCTGGACGGTCGCCTGCGGCGGGTTGGACGTACCGGACAGGTCGAAGTCCTCGGGCTCCGCATCGCCAAAGTCGATAGAGAGGTCGAAGGCCCCGGTCCCGCCGGGCGCAATGGCCCCGTTGACGCCGATCGTATAGGCCGCCGTACCGCCTTCCGTCACCGACGCGTCGCCGGCGAGCGTGAAGGTCGCGAGATCGTCGTCGACGATGGTCGCTTCGGCCGATGACGTGACCACTGTCCCCTGCGCGGCATTGACGAGGTCAACCGTGAAGCTCTCGGGTCCCTCCGCCAGACTGTCCTGCAGGGTCTGGAGGTTGAAGCTGATGCTGGTCGGCGCCGTCGAGGAGAATGTCAGCGTGTTGCCCGACAGGGTGACACCGGCCGGCAGCTGTCCCGCCAGCTGGGCAAGAAGGTCGGTCGGGTCGAAGTCGTCGGCCTCGGCGAACCCGGCGCCGCCGGGCAGGTTGAAGTCGATATCGACCGAGATTTCCTGGCCTGCCTGGAGCACGACCCCGGCATACCCCACCGTGAAACCTCCGGCGAGGCCCTCGTCGATCTCGCCGCCGCCCGAGATGGTCCATTCGAGCGCGCCGAACGGATCGTCCAGAATGGTCGTCGTGACCTCACCCTCGCCGGGCAGGATGGTGGACACAGAGGGATTGCTGATCTCGACGTTGTAGTCCTCGTCGCCTTCCGTCAGGCCGTCGGCAAGCGTCGGCAGGGAGAAGGAGAAGACGAGGCTTTCTGCCGCGCTGTCGAAGGTCAGAGTATTGGTCGCGCTGTTATAGGAGACGCCGGGCCCGGCCGACGCGATGGCCGTCAGGATGTCCGTGTCGAAAGCGTTCTCGAAGTCCGCGGCCGACGCCCCGCCGACCGGGAAGACCGGGTTGAGCTGGATCGACGCGGTGTCGGACCCTGTCAGGGTAACGCCCTGCAGCTCGACGGTGTAAGACGCCGGATCCCCCTCCGACACGCTGGTCTCGCCCGTGAGGCGCCAGCCGGTTGGCAGATCGTTGTCGAATATCCGCGTCTGCACATAGTCCATGCCGTCGCCGACCGTGCCGACGGTCGGGTTGACCGCCTGGATGCTGAAGGCTTCCGTGCCCTCGAAGATCGCATCGTCGGTGGTCGGCAGGGTGAAGGTCAGCGACGTCGGGCTGCCTTCGCTGAAGGTCAGCACGCCGTTGGCGACGGAGATGCCAGACCCCGGCGGCAGGGAGTCCACGGCGTCCTGCAGGTCCTTGTAGAAGCTCTCCAGGAAGTCGGCCGCCTCGGCGCCGCCGACGCCGCCCGGCAGATCGATCACCAGTTCGATGGAGGCCGTCTCGCCCGCGCCCAGCGGATCGCCCGAAAGGGAGATCGTGTAGCTCGGCGCACCGCCTTCCAGCACGACCGTGTTGCCGGTCAGCGCCCATTCGATGTCGCCGGTCCTGTCGTTATCGGCGATTTCCGTCTCGACCGTGTCCTCGCCCGGCTTGATGGTGCCGGCCACGACCCCGCCCCCGTCGCTGTCGGACGGGCCCGACTGGATCGTCGGGTTGAAGATCTGGACCTGATAGCTCTCCAGCCCCTCGACCAGAAGGTCGTCCAGGGTCGGCAGGGAGAAGACGAAATGCTCCGGTGCGCCGGTCGCGAATGTCAGGGTGAAGCCCGAGAGTGTGACGCCGGGTGTCGCCGCGGCTGCCTGGGCCAGGTCGGTCAGGAAGGCTTCCTCGAAGTCCGCTGCCGACGCCGGCGAAGCGCCGTCGATGCCGGTGAAGTTGACGACCACGTCGATGGTCACCGGCGTCTCGTCGCTCGGCTCCCCGTCGTAGGAGATGACGTAGTTCGGCGTACCGCCCTCAACGACACTGACATCGCCGCTTAGCGCCCATTCGCCCGTCTGACCGCTCGAGTCGTTATCCTCGATTTGGGTCTGCACCTGCGCGTTGCCGGCGTCGACCGTGCCGGCGCTCGGATTGGCGATGAAGACGCCGTAATGCTCGGTGTATTCGATAAGGGAATCGTCTGTGGTTGCCACGTCGATGGTGAGCGACGTGACCGCCGGGTTGGTGAAGGTCAGCGTGTTCGTCGCCGCGTCGTAGGAGACGCCGGACCCTGCCGGCAGCGCCGCGACCGCGGCCTGGATGTCGGCATCGAAGCTGTTCACGAAGTCTTCTGCCTCGGCACCGTCCAGCCCCCCAGGCAGGAAGTTGTGCAGCTCGACCGACGCACCGCCCAGGACGTCTCCTTGGGCTCGTTGGACGGGGACCCGGGTTTGACCCTGTGGCTCGGCGACGCGCCGGACGAGCTGCCCGAGGCACACAGCTGGAGCGCCATCGACGG
>CAYGKX010000425.1:2749-3914 GCA_964350225.1 uncultured Rhodospirillaceae bacterium
GCAGCGGATTGGTATAGCTGAGGGTGTAGCTCGCCGTGCCGCCTTCCGTGACGGTCGTGTCGCCGGTGATGGACCACTCGATCGGCGCTTCCGCGTCCAGGATGGTGCCGACGCCCTGCGGGTCGGCGATTGTCGCATTCACCGGGTTCGTCAAATTGAGGAAGAAGCTTTCGTCCGCCTCGACGATCCCGTCGTCGAGTATCTGAACCGTGACGAAGGTCTCGCTCTCACCGGCGGCCCAGGTCGCCGTACCGCTGGTGGATACATAATCCGAACCGGCCAGTGCCGTATTGTTGGCGGTGTCGAAATCGACACTACCGGGCAGAGCCGTCGAGCCAATGCGGGTGAGGGTGAAGACGATAACGCCGTCGCCCTCGCTGACGGTCATGTCGTTGACCACCACCTCCGGCCGATCCTCCGGATCGTCGATGGTACCGACACCCTGCGGATCGCTGATCACGGCGTCGACCGGGTTCGTCAGGTTGACGAAGAAGGTCTCCGGCCCCTCAAAGACCGCATCGTCCGTGATCGCGACTGTGACGAACGCCTCGGACTGGCCGGCGGCGAAGGTCAGGACGCCGGACGTCCCGGTGAAGTCGACACCTTCCGTCGCCGTATCGCCCGCCGTATCGAAGGTCACCGACGAGGCCAACAAGGTGTTACCCGTCTTGGTGACGGTGAAGACGGCGACGCCGGCATCCTCGTTCACGGAGACGTCGTTGATGGCGAAGCTGGGCCGGTCGAGGTCGTCGGTGATCGTGCCGACACCCTGCGGGTCCGCGATGGTCGCGCTGACGGCGTTGGAGAGGTCGAGGGTGAAGCTCTCGTCGCCCTCGTAGACCGTGTCGTTCGCGATCGCGACCGTGACCGTCGCCGTGTCCTCGCCGGCGGCGAAGCTGACCGTGCCGCTGGTCGCGGTGAAGTCGACGCCCGAGGTTGCGCTGCCGCCGGTCGTCGTGAAGTCGACCGAGGACGCACCGGTGGTGTCGCCGGACCGGGTGATGGTGAAGACCGCGACACCGGCCTCCTCGGCCACCGTCACGTCGTCGACCGACAGTTCCGGCGGCGCGGAGGCGTCGACGATCGTGGTCGTCACCTCGCTCTGCGAGACGACGATCTGGCCGTCCTCCGGCGACGCGAGGAAGAGGCGATAGTCTTCCGACCC
>CAYGKX010000426.1:0-3914 GCA_964350225.1 uncultured Rhodospirillaceae bacterium
CCGCTGGTCGGCCAGCTGCAGAAGTTCTGGGACTGGCGTGCGGCGATGAACTGGTGCTTCGGCGGGCTCAGCTCCGGTTTCGCCGTCCTGTCCTGGGTCGCCTACCTGTTCGGCCTCGTCCCCGGCGCGACCCTCGCCTGGATGAACGTCGCCGCGGCCGGCCTGATGGGCATCGGCCTCTTCTTCGTCTTCCTCAAGATCGGCCGGAAGTTCCGCTTCTGGCGCGCCATTTCCCGGCCCCAGACCTCCTGGATGACGCGGGAACTCTATGTCGTCGCGCTCTTCTCTCCGGCGGTGCTCGCCGGGCTGGTGACGCAGCATCCGGTTGCCTACGCCATCGCCGGACTGGCCGCGCTCGCCTTCCTCTGGTGCCAGGCAAAGATCCTGCATATGGCGCGCGGTATTCCCGCCTGGCGCGGCAAGCTGGTCCCCTGGATGATCGTGGCGACAGGCCTCGCAGAAGGCGCGGGCCTGCTGGTCATGACGTCGGCGGTCGTACCCGGGGTCGCGAGCCAGCATCCGGCGGCGCTCGCCGTCGCCCTCCTGCTGGTCGTCGTCAACGCGCTCCTCTGGCAGTCCTATCGGACGGGCGCGAAAGCGGCGGGCATCCCGCCCCTCGCGCGCAAGGTGATCGCCGAAACGACGATCGGGCTGCATGCCGTCGGCCACGTGATCCCGACCGTCGCACTCCTCCTCCTCTTCGCCTTCGGCGGTCCGTTCGGGGCGCTGGTGGCCCTCAGCGGCGGCCTCCTTGTCATCGTCGGCGGCTTCTACTGGACGTTCGCTGTCATCACCCGCGCGTCCTACCAGCAAGGCTTCGCCATGCCCCGGATGCCGCAGCGCGGCTCCGGCGACCGGGCGGCCCCGCCCCGCACCCAGGGCTTCGACAAGCTGCGCAAGGACCCGCTGGGCCCCGTGGGGATCGCGGCCGAATAGGGCCTATCCGTCCCCGACCGGGACCTCGGTCGTCCATTTCGGCGTTTCCAGCACGATCTCGCTGGTATAGGCGCGGATGCCCGGGCCAGTGGTCAGCACCTGCCGGGCGAACTCCTGGTAATGCGCGACGTCCCGGCTCCGGACCAGCAGGATATAGTCGATGTCTCCGGCGACCGTCAGGCACTGAACGACGCGCGGCAGCGAACGCATCTGCTCCTCGAATGCCAGCATCACCCTTTCCCGGGGCCGGTCCAGCTTGATCCGGACGACCGTCATAAGCGGCCAGCCCAGCGCCTCCGGCGACACCAGCGCGACCTGACGACGGATCACGCCCGCCGCCCGAAGGCGCCGTACGCGCTTGAGGCAGGCCGGCGGCGACAGCCCGACCGCATCCGCGAGCGCCTGATTGGGGATGGACGCGTCTTCCTGCAGCAGGCGCAGGATCTTCCGATCGATCGTGTCCACCGGCGTTTCGGCACCAGAAGAGGCATTGTTTCGAGTTAAAAAGCCAGAAGGCATCATTAGGACCATAGATTTCTTACAAGGTGTCATTCTACGCAGAATATCCAAAAATCACGCGGCAGAAAGAAATCTGTGGCACGGCGACTTGCGATAGACTGCTTGACACTAGCTCGCGAGGAGTCACGCCGATGACCGCACCCGATACGCCGCCGCTCTCGAACGAACCGTGGGACGAGCATCTCGTCCGCTACGGCATGCCCTTCGCCGATCGGCTCATCGATAAGGCCCGCGGCACCCTGATCTGGGACACGGAGGGGCGGGAGATCCTCGACTTCACTTCCGGCCAGATGTGCGCCACGATCGGTCACAACCACCCGCGCATCGTCGAGGCCATCCAGGAGGCGTGCGACGGCGCGCTGCATCTCTTCAGCGGCATGTTGAGCCCGGCCGTCGTGGCCCTGTCCCAGCGGCTCGCCGGCATGCTGCCGCCCCACCTGTCACGAGCGCTCTTCCTCTCGACCGGCGGCGAATCGAACGAAGCGGCGCTCAAGCTGGCCAAGATGCATAGCGGGAAATTCGAGATCGTCGGCTTCACCGGCGCCTGGCATGGCATGACGTCGGGCGCCCAGGCGGTGAACTACGTCGCCGGGCGCAAGGGCTATGGCCCGATGATCCCCGGTGCACTCAGCTTGCCCGCGCCCAACGCCTATCACTGCCCGGTTCGCCATTGCCGCGACACCTGCGACGGCACATGTCTCGCGGTCGGCTTCGACATGGTGGACGCCCAGTCGACCGGGTCGCTCGCAGCCTTGATCGCCGAGCCGGTCGAGAGTTCCGGCGGGGTCGTCGTGCCGCCCGACGGCTACTGGCAGCAGGTGAAGCAGCAGTGCGAGGCCCGGGGCATGCTCCTGATCTTCGACGAGGCGCAGACCGCGTTCGGCCGGCTGGGCAGGGATTTCGCCTTCCAGCATTTCGGTGTCGAACCCGACATCCTGACCCTGTCGAAGACCCTGGGCGGCGGCCTGCCGCTGGCCGCGACGGTCGTATCCGACGAGATCGAGACCGACTGTCATGCCAAGGGTTTCATCCACCCGACCTCTCACGTCTCCGACCCCCTGCCGGCTCACGCGGCGCTCGCCGTGCTCGACGTGCTGGCGGAGGAGGGCCTGAACGACCGCGCGCTCGTCATGGGCGACTATCTCGCCGCAGGGCTCAGGGAGTTGCAGGACCGCCACGAGATCATCGGCGACGTCCGCGGCTTCGGCCTGTTGCAGGGCGTCGAGCTGGTCAAGGACCGCGAGACCCGGGCGCCCGACGCCGAAACCGGCCGCGCCATCACCGCCCGGTGCATGGAACTGGGCCTGTCCATGAACATCGTCTCGGTCGGGTCGATGTCGGCGATCTGGCGCATCGCTCCACCGCTGACCGTGACCCACGACGAGATCGATCGCGCCCTTGCGATCCTCGACCAGGCCATCGGCGACGTCCTTGCGAATACCGGCGCCCGGGCCGCCGAATAGCGCAATTGCGCCTTACCTCCGTAACGATTGCCCGGCATGATGACCTGGCGTGCGGAGGGGCACGCACCCCGGCGGCGTACGCGCCGGGGGACGTCTGCATAACGAGGGAAAACCCGATGAGAAAGCCGCTCAACCTGCTGGCGGTCACAGCCGTTGCCGCGTTCATCCTTTCGCCCGTGCCGGCCCTGTCGCAGGCCCAGCAGGAAGGCGGCGAAGCCCCGCCAACCCGCCGGGACGGCGGTCCGACCTGCGACCCGTCTTTCGGCGGCAAGTACCAGACGCTCCTGCGCCGGCTGCATGTGCCGGGCGACGTCCGCCAGTACGGCACCTGCCGCGACTATGGCCGCTGGGCCGGCAACAGCTATCGCGGTCACGCGAACCTCCCGAGCGGGTATTGGACTTATGCCGCTCCCTATTGGTACATCTGGCAATCCCAGCGCCAGTAAGGACCAACCGGAAGGGAGGGCGGTGACCTATATCTTCGCGGCCATCGTCTTCGTCCTCTGCTTTCTCGGCTACCGCAAGACCTCGGAATTCGAGCGTACGACGCGCCTGTTCTACCGTATGGGCATGATCGGCGCCGTCGCGGTTGCCGCACTGCATTTCGTCTTCTGGAACCTCATCGTCTACATCCCGAAGGGCGCTCCGCCCGGCGCCGGTTGAAGGGCAGGCGGAGCTTTGCGATAACCTGCCCGGAAACCCTTTCAGGCAGCGGGAGACGGCGAGCATGTCGATGAACTGGACGGTCTATCTTTCAGGCGAGATTCACAGCGACTGGCGGGAGCGGATCCGCGACGGGGCGGCCGAGGCCGGCCTGCCGATCGACTTCGTCGCTCCGGTGACGGATCATGGCGCGAGCGACGATTGCGGGGTGGATATCCTGGGCGGCGAGGACAAGGCCTTCTGGCACGATCACAAGGGTGCCAAGGTGAACGCCATCCGCACCCGGACGATGATGGAGAAGTCCGACATCGTCGTCGTCCGCTTCGGCGACAA
>CAYGKX010000427.1:0-325 GCA_964350225.1 uncultured Rhodospirillaceae bacterium
GCACCCGGACGATGATGGAGAAGTCCGACATCGTCGTCGTCCGCTTCGGCGACAAATACAAGCAGTGGAACGCCGCTTTCGACGCCGGCTATGCCGCCGCCATGGGCAAGCCGCTGGTCGTCCTGCACGACGAGAACCTGACCCACGCCCTCAAGGAAGTCGACGCCGCGGCGCTCGCCGTCGCCGAGACCCCGGAGCAGGTGGTGCGCGTGCTAAACTATGCGGTGAAGGGGGAGTTGTAGGGGCCGTAGCCGGGGGACGAGTACGTCCTCCGGTCCTTCGACAGGCTCAGGACGAGGGTTTGCGGTTGTTGAGTTGAGAACAC
>CAYGKX010000427.1:335-3912 GCA_964350225.1 uncultured Rhodospirillaceae bacterium
CGAAGGACCGAATGACGCGATCAACCGTCCTACCCCGCATACTCCGCGCGCGCGCCGTCGGCCCAGAGGAGGCCGTGGCCGGGGCGGTCGCCGGGGGACATGCGCTGCTTCCCGTCCACCCGCACGTCGATGTCGAACATCGGCTCGAGCAGCGGGAAATCCTCGAGCCAGGTGACGTTCGGCGCGGCCGCCGCGAGGTGGACGAACAGGGCCGGCAGGAAGTGCGGTCCGACCGAGATGCCGAAATGCTCCGCCTGGCCGGCGACCCGCAGGCATTCGGACAGACCGCCCATCATGGCGAGGTCCGGCTGGATGACGGAGACCGACGCGGACTGGAAGAGCGGCATGACCTCCCGCGCGCCCTGGTGATGCTCGCCGGTCGCGAGCGGAACGCGGGATGTCCGCGCGAGGGCGGCATATCCGGCATAGTCGTGGGCGGCGAGCGGTTCCTCGAACCAGAGGCAGCCGATCTCGGCGAGCCCGTCGGCCAGCCATTGGGCGCGGTTGAGATCGGTCTTCTCGGTCACGTCGGTGCAGACGTCCGCGTCGTAGGGGATGGCGTCGCGCACGGCCTGGACGCGGGCAAGGTCCGCCCGGTTGCCGTTCAGTCGCGGCTTGACCAGCGGGAAGCCCCGCTCGACCAGGGCGACGGCGTTCGCGGCGGCCTCCTCCGGCGACTGGTTCGGCGTGAAGCCGCCGCTGCCATAGACGGGCAGCGCCCGGGCCCGCCCTCCCATCGCGGTCGCGAGCGTCACCTCCCGCTGCTTGGCATGGAGGTCCCAGAGGGCGACGTCGATGGCCGCCATGGCGAGATAGTGCAGCCCCCGGCCCAGCCGGTTGAGGGAGGCATTCATCGCCCGCCAGGTCGCCATCGGGGCATCGGCGGGTTTCCCGACGACATGGGCCTCGGCCAGCTCCTTCGCGGCCGCCACGGCAAGCCGTCCACCACCCTTCAGCGCGTAGGAAAAGCCGATCCCCGTCCGCCCATCGGCGTCCGTCAGATCGACAGCGACGACTTCGACTCCCGTCAGGCCGGATCCGCCGGTCGCGCTCTTCAGCGGGAAATACAGAAACTCGGCCTCGGCCGCCTCGACGATCGCGCTCATCCGCTCGCTCCTCCTCCATCGCGGCGGCCCCCGGCCGCCCCCGTTTCACTGTAGTCGGCCGCCGTCAGCTCTTCGAGCGCACGCGTCGCCGCGAAGAGGCGGTCCGCCGCCTCGACATTGCCCAGCCGCCGATGACGACCGGCCGCAAGGGCATATTCCGCCGCCGCCCCGGGTATGTCGCCGGCCCGGTGCAGAAGGTCGCCCAGGGCATGTCGCGCGGTGGCCGCACCCCTGTCGGCCCGGGCCCGTTCGAACAGCGCAGCCGCGCGCCGCAACTCCGACTGGGCGTCGTAGTGCCGGCCGAGCGCGGCCTGCGCGGCGCCCCCGACCAAAAGCAGGCGCGCCAGGGCGACCCAGTGCCGGCCCTTCTCCAGCGGCAGCCGGTAGGGCCGCAGGATGTCCAGCGCATCCTCCGGCGCGCCCCGCGCGATCGTGAGGCTTGCCAGCCGCTCGGCAATAGCGGCGGCGGCCGCCGTCGCATGATCCCGCTCGGCGGCGTGCAGCGCATCGGTCAGTTCTGCGATATCCGCGTCGGTCGCCGCCGGTGGCGTTATCGGCCATTGAAGGTCGGCCGTCCCCGCCCGGGCCCGACGCCGCCGCGCCATCAGGCGCCAGGTCAGGAGCGCGAAGGCGGCTGCCAGAATGATGAACAGGATGACCGCTGTGCGTGCGCCCTCGGGAGACATCTCCGCAGCCCCTCACGCCGGCAGCAGGGTGAAGACGTAGACCGTCTCCGCCAGGATGATCGCTAGATAGGCCGGCGCCAGGATGCGCGCCGTCCGGCGGTCCCGCCGCTCCCCGGTGATGGCCGAAATCCAGGCCATGTAGATCGCGAGCGTGATGAGGCCGATCAAAACGAAGACCGCCATGCCGAACCAGCCGTTCGGAAAGATGCCCGCCCGCCCCGCATGGGCGAGTTGAGACACGGTCACCAGCAGGAGCCAGAACCGCCCGGCACCCAGCGCCATGCCGACGCCGCCCACGATCCAGTTGCTGGGCAGGGGCGGGAGGCGCAGGAGGGTGGAGATCGGCGGCACCACCGTATGAACGACAAGGACGCCCATCAGGAGCCCGAAAGACACCCAGAAGGTGCTGATCATTGCGTCACGGCTTGGCCGCCGTCACCGGTCAGGTCGTCGTCGTCCGGGGGTTCACCCGCCTCCGCCCGATCGATCCGTTCCTGGATGCTTTCGGCGGCCTGCATTTCGCCCAGCCCGCGATAGATTTCCTGGGCGTGGTCCCATTTCTCGACCGCCTCCTCGATCCGCTCCTGCCGGTAATAGGTCTCCGCCAGGTTGACGAGCATCGGCGCAAGGCCGTGGCGCTGGTCGATCGCCTCGAAACCGTCGATGGAGGTCTGCAGCGACTTGGCCGCCGCGTCGTAGTCCTTGCGGCCGAGATGGGCGAGGCCGACGCCACCATGGCTGTGGGCGACACCCTCCTTGTTGCCGGCGGCCTGGTAGAGCTTGCGCGCGGCGCGGAATTCCTGCTCGGCCCCGTCCCAATCCTGGCGGGCCAGCTTGAGAACGCCGAGATTGCTGGCGACCGTCGCCTGACCGTCGGTGTCCCCCGCCTCGTCGAAGAGGGCGGCGGCGCTCTTCAGATAGGCCTCGGCCTGGTCGGGGTCTTCCTGCTGTTGGGCGACCGCCGCGAGGTGGGTGTAGGTCGTCCCCTCCGCCGCCTTGTCGCCGATGTCCCGGAAAAGCGAGAGCGCCCCGCCGAGCGCCCGTTCCGCGTCGACGAGGTTCAGCCGGCCCAGATGGGCGAGCCCCTGGTTGCCCAGCCGGTGGGCCGCCTTGCGCTTTGCGCGCGCCTGAAAACTGCTGAGAAGCCCCATCGTCCCTACCTGCCCCGATAATTCCTGCCTATGCCGCGTCGAGGATCGCTCGGATATCCGCGACCCGCCGCTCCAGCGCCCCGTCCTTGTAGTCCGCGGCCGGCACGACGCCCCAGATGGGCTTCGGCCAGGCCGGGTCGTCCGTGCGCCGGGCGACGACATGGATATGGAGTTGCGGCACCGAATTCCCAAGCGCCGCGACGTTGATCTTCACCGGGTCGAACAAGTCGACCAAAGCGGCACTCGCCAGCTTGATCTCGGACATCACCGTCGCGCTCCAGTCCGCCGGCAGGTCGTGCAGGTCGCGCAGCCCCGGCAGCGCCGGCACGAGGATCAGCCACGGATAATTCGCGTCCTTCATCAGAAGCACGCGGCAAAGGGCGAAGTCGGTGACCGGGACCGTGTCGGCGGCAAGCTTCTCATCGAGCTCGAACAAGGTGTCCCTCCTTCGTCGGGGCGCGGGGCGGAGATCAGCGGTGAAACCTATCGACCCGGCGGCCGGAAATAAAGCGGCGGCCGCCGTGGACCGCCCCGTGGAACGGACCTGCTCTAACCGCGCAGCGCCTTCTTGTCGATCTTGCCAACCGGGGTCTTCGGGATGTCGTCGACGATCTCCATGACGGACGGCACCTTG
>CAYGKX010000428.1:0-3906 GCA_964350225.1 uncultured Rhodospirillaceae bacterium
TCCGCCTTGGGCACGAGCGACGCCGCCGTGCGGAACTTCTTGGCGATCCGGTCGGCCAACCAGCCGTCGATGTCGAAGGCGCTGTCGTCGAGAAGGCGCTGCGACGCCTTCGGCATCGCGGAAAGCTCGTGCAGCGGAATCGAGATCCGTTCGATCTGCGGCGTGTCGGTCTCGATCGAGTCGCCGGTCTCCGTCGCCCAGCCAAAGCCGAGATCGCCCTGGTCGATGAGAACATCGAAGGTCGTTGCCTCGACATGCACGACATTGGAAATCGTCCGCAGCGAAGCCGAGGAGGACAGCACCGTCGCGACGGTCGCGGATGTCTCGGGATCGACAAGGTAGCCGCCATCGGCAGCAACCGCCGTGGAAAGCGCCTTGCCTTCCATTTGCAGCCCCCGCAGGGCCTCGTCGTCGCCCGACCGCAGGTAGGCTTCAAAGGCCTTCTGATGCGGTGCCGTTCCGTCCTCGGCGGCAGCGGTCGAGAGGGCGGGACGCCCGGCAAACATAGTTTTCCGATCCAGCATGGTCAGTCGCTCTTCCTGGTTGTGAAGCTTGGATTTAAGATCTTCCTGAAAGTCCCTGAATTCGCTTAAGAACCCCAGCATCGCAGTCTTGACATCGGGCGCAGATCGCCCGCCCCGAGCCTGTGCTCCGGTTTCGCTCATCAGCATGTCTCCTGATTTTTGGACCAGGCGGCTCAGCGCTCCGCCATCTCGCAGCGGGCCGCTTCGAGCGCCTCCGCCAGTTCCTGCATCGGGTCGCGTTCCGGGGCATCGCCCTTCGCGCCGACCCGCGCCTCGGGAAGCATCGGGAAGGTCACCAGCGACACTTCCCAAAGCTCCAGATCGTGCAGGAGCCTCCGCCCCTGCATGTCCTTCTCGGCCCGCTTCGTGCGGTAGCCGATCGACAGCCCGTCGATCGCGCCGGCCTCGATCAGCGCGGCCGCCTCGCGGCCCTTCTCGACATCCGTCAGGATCCGCCCCTTGACCCAGAGCCCGCGCTCGTCCTCGCGAACCTCGTCCCAGACGCCGATCGGTTGCGCCGGATCATGCTGCCAGAGCATCTTCACCCGCCGATCCTTCTCCGCCAGCGCCTTCAGCGAGGCGCTGTAGGCCCCCGGCTGAACCACGTCGCCGCCCTGATCCTTCAGGCCGAACAGCGAAGCATAGCCCTCGATCACCGCGCCGTCGGTGACCGTAAGTGTCGCCTCCAACTGGCAGAATTTCCGCTCGAGCCCCGAGCCGTAAACATCCGTCATGTCGTGATTTCCTTTCAGCCCTCAGCCCTGATCGGCAAGCGGCGGCAGGCCGAGAAGCGACCGCTTCTCCGCATCCGACAGGAAACTTGCCGCACCAATTCGCGTCCATTGCGCCTCGCGTTCCGCCGCCAGCGCCGGGATACGGTCCAGGTCCGTCGACAGCGTCACCGCCTGCCCGGCGAAGCGCGACAGCCAATCCGAGACCACCGCCGTCACCCGCGTCGCCATCGGCAATACCGTCAGGCGAAAGAACGCCCGGTTCGCCTCCTGGTAATTCGCGTAGGTCGCGTCGCCAGGGATGCCCAGCATCATCGGCGGCACGCCGAAAGCGGTCGCAATCTCTCGGGCCGCATCCTGCTTGGTCTGCTGGAATTCCATGTCGGAGGGCGAAAAGCCCATCGGCTTCCAGTCGAGCCCGCCTTCGAGCAACATCGGCCGCCCGGCATTCCGCGCGCCCATGTGATAGCTCTCCATCTCCGACAGCAACCGGTCATACTGATCCGCCGAGAGCGCCCCCGGCCCGCCATCCGCGCCGCGATAAACGATCGCGCCCGACGGCCTCGCCGCATTGTCGAGCAGCCCCTTGGACCAGCTCGACGCCGCATTGTGCACATCGATCGCCGTTGCTGCCGCCTGCAAAGGGGCCAGGCCATAATGGTCATCCGTCGGATGGAAGCTGCGGATGTGACAGATCGGCGGCACCTCGGCAGACATGTCGAAACGGTGCTTCTTCGACCCCACGACATATTCATAAGCCATCGGCCAGCCATCGGCCCCGGGCACGATATTCATCCGGTCGCTGCGCAGGACGTGGAGTTCGAAGGGCAGCCCGCCATCGCCGACAGCTTCCAGATAGCCGTTGCCCGAGAGCAGAAGGTGCCCGATCAGCGCCTCCAGAAGCTCCGCCCGCCCCTGCGCTCCATTCGGCCGGTTGACCAGGTCCAGAACCGGATGCAGCTCGTAGCGCCGCTCCGCATCCTGGCAGACCAGCGGAATGGCCGCGGCGGCCTCGGCGATCATCTTCACGCATCGGAACACCACCGGGTTTCCGACGAACCCGTTCTTCGTCAACGTGGCCACGTCCCGGGGTGACCAGACGACCCGTCCGCCCCCCTGCCAGGCGATGACCGGCCCCGTGGCCGAGGCCTTCTGTTCGGGCGGCTCCACCGGCCCGGCGTCATCTCCGGTCCGTCGCAGGAAATCCAGTACCATGCGCTCTTGCTCCTTCGTTTCTGGGGCGCCGCCCCGCCGTCGCTCGCCCGGCCCCCTGCCGGACGGCAGGGGGCGGGCATGAGGAAAGACGGGCCTGCCCCTCAACCGGGCAAGCCGCGCGCCTCTCCAGATCCTTGTTGAAGTGTCGGTCTCAGAGCGTCCGGATCGTCGGCCGCCTGAACTGCGCCGCCGGGTCCAGCAGCAGTTCCGTCATCGCCCAGACAAGGGCATCCACCCGGTCCGGCGAGCCCTTGCCGTCATATCCGCGCGTGGTCATCCGGCACATCTGGTCCTCCAGATTGCCAAGCCCCCGCGCGTGATGAACCCGCCGCTGCTCGTAGAGCGCCGCCACCGGTTCGGCCCGCGCCGCCTTGCCATGCCGCGCCCTGACCGCCTTGTAAGGCAGCATCGGGTCGATCTGGTTCAACACCGTCTTCACCAACTCGCCCCCCTGGTTCACCTCGGCCACCAGCCGGTCGGCACCGTGCCGGTCCATCGCCGCCACAGCCGCATGGGCCCATTGCAGCGGCGAGGCCGCCGAAACGCTGGCATCTTCCAGCACGAAAGCCTCCCAATGTTTCGGGTCCCCTTTCGTCACCGCGCCGACAACCACGATCCCGCAGTCATCCGAACCCTTGTTGCCCGTCACCGGCGGGTCGACCGCCACGACCACACGGTCGAATTCCGGGAGCGCGTCCACACGCGCGGCCTCGATCCCCTTCGACGTCCAGAGCGCACCCTCGACATCCTCGACCAGAACGCCGTCCAGCTCTTGCCGGCCCAGCCGCGTTCCGTCATACCGTGTCCGGATTTCTTCCAGGAACGACGCCGCCAGGTTGGCCCGGTTTGCCTCCGTCGCCGCCTGTGTCACCACCGTCGATTCCCGCTTCAGCAGGTCCTTCAGGATCGGCACGTCGCGCGGCGTCGTCGTCACGCATTGCCGCGGATTGTCGCCCAGCCGCAAACCGAATTGCAGCATCGACCACGTCTCCTCGGCCTTTTTCCACTTCGCCAGTTCGTCCACCCAGGCCGCATCGAATTGCGGTCCCCGGAGCGCCTCCGGCTCATGCGCCGAAAAGGCCTGGGCAATTGCCCCGTTCGGCCATTCCAGCTGCCGTTTTCCCGAATGCCATTGCGGCACGCGGTCCGGCGGCGAACAGGCGATGATCCCGCTGTCACCGAAGACCATCACGTCGCGAACCTGGTCGAAGGTCTCGCCGACCAGCGCCACCCGGCGGGACCGGCCGGGGTCTTCCGGCCGCCCCCCTTCCACCTGCGCCCGGACCCATTCCGAGCCGGCGCGGGTCTTGCCCGCGCCCCTGCCGCCCAGGATCACCCAGGTCCGCCAGTCCCCCGCCGGCGGCCGCTGGTGCTCCATGGCCCAGAACTCCCAGAGCCAGGGCAGCGCGCAGGTGTCGTGGACGCTCAGCCCCTTA
>CAYGKX010000429.1:0-1553 GCA_964350225.1 uncultured Rhodospirillaceae bacterium
GAATGCTGAATATCCGATTGGTCGGAAAGGCGAATTCTACAATTCCGTCCTGACGTCCCACAGCTCATCGAACAGGCGGATCGCCACGGCCCGGCGCAAATAGGTCACGCCGGAGGTCCCGCCCGTGCCTGTCTTGTGCCCGATAACGCGTTCCACGGTGTTGGCATGGCGGAAGCGCCAGGTCTGAAACAGATCGTCGATATCCATCAGATCCTCGCCCAGCTCGTAGAGATCCCAGTATTTTTCCGTATCCGTGTAGACCGCCTTCCAGGCCGCCCGGACGCTGTCGTTCGGCTCCCGGTTCTCGGCCCAGTCGCGTTCGAGACAAGCCCGGTCGATCTGCAGCCCTCGGCGGGCCAGCAGCATGATGACCTCGTCATACAGGCTCGGTGCGTTGAGGAGCCCTTCCAGCCAGGCGTGGATCTCCGGCTTGTGTTCGTGTGGCTTCAAGGTTCCCTTGTGCTTGTTCCCGAACATGAACTCGATGGCGCGGTACTGATAGGACTGGAAGCCGGAGGAGTGACCGAGTTCGTCGCGAAATTTCATGTAGTCCGCCGGCGTCATCGTGGTCAGCACCGTCCAGGCCTGGATCAGTTGTTCCTGGATCCGCTTGACCCGCGCCATCATCTTGAAGGCAGGCCGAAGGTCGTCGGCATCCGGATCGCGGATAATGGCGAGGGCCGAGGACAGCTCGTGGATGATCAGCTTCATCCACAATTCCTTCACCTGGTGAATGGTTATGAAGAGCAGCTCGTCATGGGTGCCGGCGATGGTCGTCTGGGCGTCGAGGATCTTGTCCAGCTGCAGATAGTCGCCGTAGGTCATCTCGTCGCGGAAGTCGGCGTGATAGACCTCGCCCTCCAGCCGTCCATCGAGCACCGCCTTGCGGCCTTCCGTGTTCGACGCCTGCGGGCCACTGCCTGCTTTGTCTTCCGCCATTTTCGTCCTCTCGATCCCTGGTGGTGCGCGCAGTTTAGACTCGCTTGCCGCTTCGCGCGCAATTCGTTTAAGGTCGGCACCGTTCTCCCGGCACCGTCCCAAAGCGACCCACCGTCTGGCGCCGGGAGGCTTCAGCGACACGTAGGGGATTCCGCGCCTCGCGCAGCGGAGCCCCGTTCGACCGACCGATCAGAAGAGGGCTCTATTCATGTCCAAGCGCGTCAAATATCTCCTCGGCGAAAGCGACATGCCGACGGAGTGGTACAACATCGCGGCGGACCTGAAGAACCCGCCGGCGGCGGTCCTGCATCCCGCGACCGGACAGCCCGTCGGGCCCGACGACCTCGCGCCGCTCTTCCCGATGGAAGTAATCATGCAGGAGGTCTCGACCGAGCGGTATATCGAGATCCCCAAACCGGTGCGCGACGTTTACCGCCAATGGCGCCCGTCGCCGCTCTACCGCGCCCGGCGGCTGGAGCAGGCGCTCGATACGCCGGCGAAGATCTTCTACAAGTATGAAGGCGTCAGCCCGGCCGGCAGTCACAAGCCCAACACGGCGATCCCGCAGGCCTTCTACAACAAGAAGGAAGGCGTCAAGCGGCTGACGACCGAGA
>CAYGKX010000429.1:1619-3899 GCA_964350225.1 uncultured Rhodospirillaceae bacterium
GCCGCGCCTTCATGGAGAGCTTCGGGGCGACCTGCATCGCCTCCCCCTCCGACATGACCGAAGCCGGCCGCGCCATCCTGAAGGAGAACCCGGACTCGACCGGGGCCCTCGGCATTGCGATTTCGGAGGCGGTCGAGCGCGCGGTTCAGCGCGAGGACACGAAATACGCACTCGGCAGCGTGCTCAACCACGTCCTGCTGCATCAGACGGTCATCGGCATCGAGGCCATGAAGCAGATGGAGATGGCTGACGAATACCCCGACATCGTCATCGGCTGCACGGGCGGCGGGTCGAATTTTGCCGGTATCGCCTTTCCCTTCCTGGGCGAGATGCTGCGGGGCGGCCGCTCGGTCGACATCGTCGCCGTCGAGCCGGCCAACTGCCCGACCCTGACCAAAGGCAAATACGCATACGACTTCGGCGACACGGCCCACATGACGCCGCTGGTCAAGATGCATACCCTGGGCTCCAGCTTCGTGCCGCCGGGCTTCCATGCCGGCGGCCTGCGCTATCACGGCATGGCGCCGCTGGTCAGCCAGGTGGTTCACGAGGGCTATGTCCGTCCGACCGCCTATCACCAGACGGAATGCTTCGCCGCCGGCGTCGCCTTCGGCAAGGCGGAAGGCATCCTGCCCGCGCCGGAAGCCAACCACGCCGTCAAGTCGGCCATCGTCGAGGCGCTGAAATGCAAGGAGAGCGGCGAGGAAAAGACAATCCTCTTCAACCTTTCCGGCCACGGCAACTACGACATGCAGGCCTACATGGACTTCGCCCAGGGCAAGCTGCGCGACGAGGACTATAACGAGGACGAACTCGGCCTCGCCCTCGCCGGCCTGCCGAAGGTGGCCGCCGAGTAGCCATCGGCACCAGGCACGACCGAGAAAGGCCGTCCCGTCGGGGCGGCCTTTTTCTTTTGCCGTCCATTCACTTCCACTTCCACTTCCACTTCCACCTCCACTTCCCCCCGCCTCACCCTCACCCTGAGCTTGTCGAAGGGCGAGGATGACGGGCGCTGCCTTGTGATCCGACCCTTCGACAGGCTCAGGGTGAGGGGAGAACGAGGGGGTCTGGAAGCCGCGCTCCAAGGTCATTGACGGGCGACGCAAAATACTTACTATCCGGTCAGTATCTTAATTGACGAGCATCGGATGTCCCTCGTTGCCACCCGCGCCGGCGCCAGGCCGGCCACGAAAAAGGAACAGCGCGAAGTGAGCGTCGAGGCGCTGCTGCAGGCGGCGCTGGGCCTGTTCGTCTCCCAGGGCTACAGGCACACGACCGTCGAGCAGATTGCGGGCGCTGCGGGGCTGACCAAGGGCTCCGTCTACTTCTACTTCCGCAACAAGGAGACCGTGCTGGCCCGGCTTCTCGACCGGGTCGAGGAAGTGGTCGCCGACGGCATGGTCGAGCGGGTTGCGGAGGCCGGGCCCCGGGCGACGGACAAGATGGTCGCCTTCGTTCACGGCCAGGCGGCCCTGGGTGTCGAGGCCTGGGAGCAGGTGCTTCTCCTGATCCTCATGTCCTTCGAATTCGCGGGACAGGATCATCCGGTCGAGGCCCGCATCCGATCGATCTACGACCGCATGTACCGGACCGTCGAGGCGATCATTCGCAAGGGCCGGTCGACGGGCGAGTTCCGCGCCGACGTCCGTGCCAAGGAGCAGGCGGCCATCGTCATGGCAGGCCACGACGGCACCTTCCTCGAATGGTACCGCCGGCAGAAGGACTTCAAGGGGGCGGAACTCGTCCGTGCCCTGCGTATCGCTACCCTGGGCGGCCTCGCCGCCCCCACCGAAAGCAATGGAGGAACCGCAGGATGAGCGGAGCCGCAGATACCAGCGCGTCGCGCGACCCGGTCGCCATCAAGGGCCTGGGCAAGAAGATGTACAAGCGGGACGACCCGGACATGCCGGAGGAGTTCCGCCAGTTCATGATCAAGCTCCTGAAATACGCCCATGTCGAGAATAACGGGAACCCGCACTACAAGAAGGTGCTGGCGCATATCGCCGAGGGTGGGCTGCGGCACGCACCGGACGGCCGGGCGATGATGATCGAGGCGGAGATCATCAAGCAGGAGGTCGGCCATGGCGAGATCGTCGCCAACATCATCCGGAGCCTCGGCGAGGACCCCTATCACGACAAACCGGTCGGACAGTATGCCTTCTCCATCCCGCTCGACTGCTGGTGCGACGTCGCCTGGTTCCACATGCTGATCGACCGGGTCGGCCTCTATGTCGGCATCGAGTGGCTGGGCAGCACCTACGAGCCCCTGGCGCGCGTCTC